>JABFSL010000098.1 GCA_013140605.1 Anaerolineales bacterium | reverse complement strand
AGCAGATAAATTGCGGAGGCGAACCATCCCAGCCACGCAACCCATTTGCTGAATATCTTTGAATTGAAACTAATGCCGCTGATGATGCTCATCCAAATGATGATCAGGAATTGTCCGAGGTGTTCGCCGAGGATGACTCCGCCGTATTGGTGGACGGCGATGAATACAGCGGGGATGGCTGCCTTCGTGACTGAATCAGTCGTCGGGTCGGTGAAGAGGCGGGCGAGGACGGGGATGACGAAGACCCAGCGCAGGAGTCCAACCACCTGCACGATGAATCCGATCACGCCGATGGTTGTCGCCGTTTCAAGGAAGGGTGAGTTTTCTTTTTCAAGAATGCGCTTGAGAAGGATGGCGCCGAACAACATGGGAAGCCCAACCCATGCAAAAGCCAGCCAGGTATAAATGAGTGAATTACCGCCCGCTTGAAATTTGGTGAGAATTTCCTCGGTGGGTTGGCGCAGAATATCGGGATAGTCAAAGTTCATGATGAGCAGCGTGTATGGGATGTTGACCAGAATTGCGCCGATAATGAAAAAGAATCCAGTAAGCTTGCGAAGTTTGTTTTCAGACATGTTGATCTCCTATGATCTACTAATAAAAGGTTCGAGAACTTGCATCATCAATTGCACACCGCGTTCCATTTGAGTCTCGTTGATGGGTTTTCCTCCGATCTCCAAACTGTTGAGCCAGAACTCCGAGATGAGCCAGATGGTTTCGGCAAGGTTGCTGCGGACTTCTGGATTCGTTGGCGCGATCAATACACCCGCGGATACGAAAGCATCGAACAATTGATTGAATCCTTCAAATCCGCGTTTGCGATAGACTAAAAAGTTCGTGCGTAATTCGGGGTCGCTGCGCAGGAGGGCGGCGAGTTCACGATAGGCGAAGCGATAAGCCCAAAGGGTCTTGTAATTGAAGCGGACGTATTGTTGAAGATCATCGAGTGTTGGCATTGTGTCTGCTGGCAGGTTGAAGCCTGCATCGGTGGCGGCGAACAGGCGCTCGAACAATTCGCGGATGATCTCTTCCTTGTTGCGGAAGTGATAATACAAATTGCCCGGGCTGATGCCTGCCGCTTCTGCAATATGGTTGGTGCTGACCGCCGCCGTGCCTTCGTCGTTGAAGAGTTTGAGGGCGGTGGTGAGGATGTTGTCTTTTGTGCTCAATGTGTCTCCTAGAGTATTTACTCTATTAGAGTAGAGCAAATACTCTAGTTTGTCAAGGGTGAAAAAGACACAACAAAGTTGTGTCCTGCGACGAAAATCCCGAAGGGATGAAATGATTGTAGCAACGTGTATATTACAAAACAAATCCCGAAGGGATGTCATGGATTTTTTCGATCCCTGACACCCCTTCGGGGTTGAATGCTGTACTATTTATTTTCTATAATTGACCTCTTGCATAAGTGAGAGCATTAGCCACAGAGAGCACAGAGCTTTTTGAGGAAAACACTTAAAAACTCAGGGTTTTCTCTGTGACCTCTGTGGCAAAAAAGACTTTTGCAAGAGATCTAATCATTTGACCTGTTTCGGCACGGTGAGCGAGAGACGAACCGTCAACACACCGCCTACGGGGTCATGAGCATAAATTATGAGGTCTTCACCCAGCCAAGACCAATACGTCCGCGTTCGGTTTCGATCTTGACGATCTCCACATCTATGATATCGCCGACCTTCAAGACTGTTCCGAACGGGATTTGAGATTTATGTAACAAGCCATCACCTTTGAGTCCGATGTCTACAAAGGCGCCGAAGTCCACCACGTTGCGGACTGTGCCTTTGAGTTGCATACCTGTCAGCAGGTCTTCAGCTTTGAGCACATCTGAGCGCAGGATGGGAGCGGGGGTATCGGAACGTGGGTCACGACCTGGGCGGACGAGTTGTTCGAGGATGTCTTTGAGTGTGGGCACGCCGCATTCGAGTTCGGCGGCTAATGTTTCGAGCGGAGTTTTTGAGGTGAGGGATTCCAAGGCGGCGATTCTGTCTGGGATGGACGAATCAACTGTCAGCGCGGCGCGAGCGAGAATGGATTCTGCGATCGCGTAGGATTCTGGATGGATCGCAGATTCATCCAATGGGTTCGCCCCATTTCGAATCCGCATGAAGCCTGCTGCCTGTTCAAAAGCCTTCGGGCCAAGCCCAGCGACCTTCTTCAATGCGGTGCGGGATTTGAAAGGGCCGTTCGCGTCGCGATGAGTGACGATGTTGGTGGCGAGTTTTGGGCCGATGCCCGCGACATGCGTCAGCAGCGCGGAACTGGCGGTGTTGACATCCACGCCAACGCTGTTGACCACGCTTTCGACCACGCCATCGAGAGCGTGCGTGAGCGCGGTTTGATCGACATCGTGCTGGTACATGCCCACGCCAATGGACTTGGGATCGATCTTGACGAGCTCGGCGAGCGGATCTTGCGCGCGGCGTGCAATGGAAACCGCGCCGCGAATGGTGACATCGAGATCGGGGAATTCGGCGCGGGCGAGAGAAGATGCGGAATAAACCGATGCGCCCGCTTCATTGACAATCAAATACTTTGTTGCATGTTGCGTGTTGCGTTGGTGGTCGAGTAGGCGATGCTCTTTCGCCGTATCGAGACCACTGATTACTTCGGCAGCGAGCTTCTCCGTCTCCCGTGAAGCGGTGCCGTTGCCGATGGTGATGAGCGTGACGTGATGGCGGTTGATCATATCCTGCAGAGTGTTGATCGAACCCTTCCAATCGTTCTTCGGCTCGTGCGGATAGATCGTACCTGTGTCAAGCAGTTTGCCAGTGGCGTCCACGACGGCAACTTTGCAGCCTGTGCGGAAGCCAGGGTCGAGGCCGAGCACAACTTGATTAGCAAGCGGGGCCTGCCCCAGCAGGGCACGCAGGTTGGTGGCGAAGACTTGAATGGCGTGGTTATCTGCGACTTCGCCTTTCTCACGGCGGACATCGCGTTCGATGGCGGGGAGTAATAGTCTTTCAGCGGAATCTTGAATCGCAAGTTCAAGTTGTTCCGCGAAGGGACTGATGATATCTTCTTCAAATTCAGCTTGAATGGCATTCAGCCAGTCGCGTTCAGGGACATCCACATGCACGCGCAGAACGCCTTCCTTTTCGCCGCGGGTGATGGCGAGAATTTGATGCGGCATGAATCTGTTAACGTTGCCTTCGAATTCATAATAGGATTCGTAAACGGCTTTTTCATCCACGGCGTCTTTGATCTTCTCCACGCGGACTTTGCCGAACTTGAGCGCCTTCTCACGGGTCGCCGCGCGGACGTTGGCGTTGTCGCTGATCATTTCAGCGACGATGTCACGTGCGCCTTGCAAGGCTTCTTCGATGCTGGAGACTTGATCGTTGATAAATTGCTTTGCAGCTTCTTCGGGTGAGTCAGAAGCTTGTTTCAAAATTAAGTCAGCAAGCGGTTCCAGTCCCTTTTCGCGTGCGACCATGGCGCGTGTGCGGCGTTTCTTTTTATAGGGCGCGTATAGGTCTTCGAGTGCGGTCATGGTGACGGCAGCGTTGATGCTGTCGCGTAATTCATCGGTGAGTTTGCCCTGCTCTTCGATGGAAGCAAGGATGGAGACTCGGCGTTCGTCGAGTCCGCGCAAACGGATGAGTTCATCGGCGATGATGCGGATCTGTTCGTCGTCGAGCGAGCCTGTCATTTCCTTGCGGTAACGGGCAATGAATGGAACGGTGTTGCCTTCGTCTAAAAGATTGATGACAGCCGTAACTTGCGACGGCTTGACTTTTAGTTGGGATGCGATCTGTTCTGCGTGAGTCATAGGGGTGGATTTTATCATGGAGAAATTCGTTGAAAGTCAAAGGTCAAAAGTCGAAGGTCGGCAAATAGAATGGCGAAGAGAGACCACTCTCCATGCGCCATCGTCAATCGTCTACGGTCTACCGTCCATTGCTTACGGATATTTTTCTTTTACAACGGGGCTGTTCAAAAGCCAGCCTGTCAAAAGTGTATAACCTGCCACCACGCCCAGAATAATCCCTGAGGCTGTCCACGAGCGGCCTTCGAACAGGCGTTGTTGAATGATGCCGTTAAGCGTGACAAGCCAGATCCCTGCGCCGACTACTGTCAGCGCTTGAACGGTCAACAGGCTCCAGCGTTTTTTGATGAGCAAAATAAAGGGCGCGGCGAGACAGATCAACATGGGGATGATGGTGAACGTCCGCAGGAAGTGAGCGGCAAGCAAAATTGCGGACAGTGCGAGTAAAGTAATTCGTAGTTTCATTTTCGAGTCTTCTATACTATGTCGTTGCGAGGAGGGCACTTGCTCTTTCCGACGAAGCAATCTCCTGTTTAATTGGGAGGTTGCTTCGGGCGAAGAACAAGAGCGCCCTCGCAACGACATTTGTGAGAGTTACGATGGAAAAATCTTATCAAACACTTCGGGGCAATACTTTTGCACCATGTCTGATGAGATGCCGTTCTCTTTGCAGATCTCGGCATAGAAATCCACGCTGGGGCGACGGATGCGTTTTTGGGTGTCGAGGTCGAGGCCCCAGAGGCCGAAGCGTTGAGTCCAGCCGCGCTCCCATTCGAAGTTGTCAACGAGGGACCAGTGGAAGTATCCCTTCACAGGCCAGTTGAAATTGACGGCGCGCCAGACTTGATGCAGATGTTGGGCGATATAACGCGGACGCATGTGATCGTCGGAATCTTCCACGCCATTTTCGGTGATGATGATCGGTAGGTTGGGATAGGTTCGTTCGATCCATTTGATGGAGGTGAAGATGCCTTCGGGGATGTTGGCGAGGAAGTTCGTGCTGCTCATATCGGCGTCTTTGGGATAGCCGCTGTTGGAGAATAACTCACCGGGTCTGAAGAGATCGAACCAGACCGTATCCACGGAGTAGTAATTCAGGCCGAGATAATCTTGAGTGCCTTTGGCTTCGGGGATGTTCTGGTTGCCGACGGGAGAACGCATGACGCCAGTTGAAATGGCAGAGGGGAAGCCCATGTTGACTCCGCTGTAGCGGATGTTGCGCATGAGTCTATCAAGCGGTGACCAGCTCAAGTGCGGAACCATCGGGCGGTAATGCAGGGCGTATCCCACACGCGCTTCGGGCTGTAACTCGTGGATGGCACGATACGAAGCGGCGTGCGCGCGGATCATGTTGCCCAGCACGCGCATGGATAATTTGAGGTCTTTCTTTCCGGGCGGGAATACGCCTTGCACATATCCACTCAGGGCGTAGATATTCGGTTCGTTGATCGTACACCAGAGCGTGTTGTATTCCTTGAGCGCGTCCACTACTTTGCGGGTGAACTTTTCGAAGAGGCCGACGATCTCGGGGTTTTCCCAGCCGCCGCGTTCAGAGACCCACAACGGGTCGGTGAAATGATGCAGCGTAACCAAAGCTGTCAGGTTGCGTTCCCTCAATCCGCGCAGCATGAGGCGGTATTTCTCGATGGCTTCTTCATCCCACGTGTCGGGCGTCGGCTGGATGCGGCTCCATTCCACAGAGAAGCGATGCGCGTTCTGTCCCGTTTCGGCGGCGCGGTCGAAATCCTCGCGCCAGCGTCCGCCCCACCAATCAGCGGCGAGGCCAGACTTGTGTGCGGTGTGCCCCGCTTCTTCCCACGCGTGCCAGTTGTTATTGGTGTTGTTGCCTTCCACTTGATGCGAGGCGGTGGCCGTCCCCCACAGAAATCCTTTTGGAAAATGATAGGTTGCTTGAGGCACTTTAGTCTCCTAGTCGCTGGTCGAATAGTCGGGTAGTCATTGCCGAGAAAGATAGGCGAGATATAGTGCCACCGACCCCGCAACGGCGGCATTGAGGGATTCGATCCTGCCTTTCATGGGGAGCTTCAAAACGATGTCGCACTTCTTTCGGACGAGATCATGCAGCCCTTCGCCTTCCGAGCCGACGACGAGCGCCAATGCACCTTTTAGGTGACGTGACCCCGCCTCTATCTCCGCCCCGGCCTGATCCAGCCCGACGACCCAGATGTCATTGTCTTTGAGCGCGTCTATCGTCTGGGACAGGTTCGCCTGCGCGATGAGCATGTGCTCGCTCGCGCCAGAGGACGCGTTGACCACGGCGGGAGTCATATCCACGGAGCGGGCCAGCGGAATGACGATGCCGTGCACGCCAAGCGCTTCGGCGGTGCGGATGAGGGTGCCGAAGTTCTGCGGGTCTTGCAGGGAATCAAGCATGAGCACGAAAGGCAGTTCGCCTTTGGCGCTATCCAGAATATCCACCACATCCGAATACGGATACCCGCTGACTTCGGCCACGATGCCCTGATTGTTCTGGTGGACCTTGTCCAGCTTGGGGCGCGGCACACGGCTGACTTTCACCTTTTGCTGCTGTGCCATCTTTAGTATGTCTTCGATCCTGCCTTTACCCTGCACTCCCTCGGCGATCTCAATGGAGAATATCTGCCTGCGTCTTGCCCGCATGACTTCGTAGACTGCGTTGCGTGAATAGATGAGTTCTTTCATGGGCTGATTGTACTTTATCAAATAAAAACTTCCGAGAGTTTGCACTGGGAAGTTTTACATGTCCCTACTCTTCATCCGTCTTTGTTCTTTCCTTTCTTCTTAGCAACAACTTTCGAATGCGGGCGTGACGTTCGCGTGTGAGTGGGTAGAACCAGGCCATTGCGACCGCACTGAATAGCAATATCGCGCCGAAGGGTCCGAGCAGGAAGCGGATGGCGGTGAGGGTTTGCGGTGATTGAGTAAAGGATGTGGCGCCTTCGGGTGGAGATTGATAGCCGAACCAGCCCAAGACCTGCAAGCCAATAAAGATCGCGAGCGCGCCCGTCAGCTTGCGGATGAAGTTCTTGACGCCATAATAAATGCCCTCCTGACGGCGGCCTGTGCGGAGTTCATCCCATTCGATCACATCGGGGAAGATGGAGTCGGGCAGGATGTGGGCGGAGGAAACACTGATCCCGGCGAAAAAGCTCATGAGCAGGATCATGCTCACCTGTCCAGGTTGGATCGAGAAGATCACCAATTGCACGCCCGCCCAAAAGACCATCCCAACGATGTAGGCGCTTTTCTTGCTCAACTTCTTCGAGACAAATAACCAGATGGGCAAAGCGATCACAGCCGTAATCAACAAGACCGCAAAGACCGCTGATTCAATGGGAAGCGAAACGCCAAGGACGGTTGCCTTCGCCAGCAGGTCCCCGCTTGATATCCAGTAGACGAGATAGAACGGCAGGACGAGCGCGACGAGGTCGAAGGTGATCCAGTTGAGCATGTAGAGCAGGGTGGCGAAGCGGAACGGGATATTGCTCCACGCGGTTTTCACAGTTTGCAGGAATGGGATTTCCCGCACGACATTGGCTGCGCTCAACGGTTTTTCGCGCACCACCGCGAAGATGAGCAGAAAGGGCAGGATGGCAAGCCCGCCGAAGATGGCCGCTGTCAGCATAAAACCTTGTTGCTGCGTGCCGCCGTTTGCAAGCACACCATCCACGATGGCGGGCGCGGCAACGGCAGCGACCAGCGAAACCACAAGGTTGAAGAACATGCGGAAGCCGATCAGCGAAGTGCGTTCATCGTAGTCCTGGGTCAGTTCGGGGGTGAGCGCGGAGAACGGAACCACGACCAGCGTTTGCAAGGTGTCGCTGATCATGAACGCGAGGGTGACGAAGAGCGCTTTGGCAATCTGGCCTTCAAAAGGGGGCGCATACCACAAGAGCATGAAACCCAGGCCGAAGGGAATCGCGAAGAAAAGCAAAAACGGACGCCGCCTTCCCCAGCGTGATTTCATGCGATCACTGAGCACGCCCACAATGGGATCATTGATCGCGTCCCAGATGATGCCGACGAGCGCGGCCACCGATGCGAGGCGCGGCTCCAGCCCGACCACGTCGGTCAGGAAGATGGCGTAGAAGACCTGGCGCAGTGTGCCGTAACTGGCGATGCTCCAGTCGCCTGTGCCGTAGATGAGTTTTGTCCAAAAGGGAAGTCGGTCTTCTTTGGCAAGTGTCATTGAGTGCTCCTCTATAATTCATGTCGTTGCGAGCGTTCTTTGCGAAGCAACCCCCGGTTTAATGAGAGAATCTTGTGGGGGAGATTTCCGCGCAACAGGGGTTGCTTCGTCGGGCTGGGTTTCGACACCTGCACTTGCGTGCAGTGCAAGTGTACGCCGCGAAAAACAAGAGCGCGGCTACTCAACCACCAGCCCTCCTCGCAACGACATTATTCTTTATATGTATTGATACCGTCCAACAAGTCCAACACCAATTCCTTCAAATCGCCACGGTTGGGGAGCGAGCCTATCAGGCCGTACATGGGAGCCATGCGCGTGGGCAGGCCTCCTCCGCCGCCAAGCAGGGACGAGGCTTTGTTAAACAGATTGCTGACCGTTTCCTCTGGCAGGATGCGGGTGAGCAGGTTGGCAGCTTTGACCAAAAACTTCGTGGCGGTCTTTCTCAGCCCAGGCCTGTTGACCACGCCCACGGCAGTTTCCAAATCTGACAGAAACTCGGCAGCCACCTGCGCGTGAACATAGTTGACTGTCACATGCAATGAGGGCGGGAAGTGCTGACGATCCAAATGCCAGCCGCGCAGGGCGAGTTCATCGGCGAGATCGTAGACATCGATTGAGTCGGATGCGATGGCGAAGACGCTCATTTCAGGATTGCTCAAGACTTTCAGATCAGGCAGGGCGTTGATGCCATCCTGAAAGACCTTGGCGGTGCGCATCACAATATCGGTGATCTCCAGATAACCATCCTCACCCAAATAATTGAGCAAGGCCCAGGCCGCAGCGATGGGTCCGCCGGGGCGCGAGCCAGCCATGCCAGCCGACGGGTATATGCCGCCCGGCCAGTCGGTGGAGACAAACATTTGATGGCGGCGCAGTTCCGAGGTCCGATACAGAACGATGGATGCTGGTTTGGCGGCGTAGGCATACTTGTGCAAGTCGGCTGAGATGGAGGTCACGCCCGGGACAGAGAGATCAAAATCAGGCACTGGATACCCGAGCTTGCGGATGAAGGGCAGCATGAATCCGCCCACGCAGGCGTCGGTGTGAAAGAGCAGACCGTGTTCCTGCGCCAGCGCGGCCAGTTCGCGGATGGGATCGACCACGCCATGCGGGTAGGATGGAGCCGAGCCGACCAGCATGATGGTGTTTTTGGTAATGGCACGGCGCATGGCTTCGACATCTGCACGGAAATCGTCACGCACGGGGATGTGGATGATGCGCACGTTGAAGTATTCGCCAGCCTTGTCGAAGGCGGGATGCGCGGTGGTGGGCATGACGATCTCAGGGGCCGTAATTCCGCGTTTGGCACGCGCATAATCCCGCGCGGTCTTGACCGCCATCAGCAGGGACTCGGTGCCGCCCGAAGTCATGGTGCCAGCAACCTGCTCATCGCCGCCCAGCAGATTGGAGGCCATTGCGATGATCTCGTTCTCGAACTTGCTCAGGCTGGGAAAGGCCGTGGGGTTGAGACCGTTCTCCGAGAAGAACATGGTGTAGGCTTCCTTGAGCAGATCGTCTATCTCATCTGAGATGTGATAGACGAGGCCGAAGACCCGTCCGTTGTGCCATTGCGCGTCATGGTCACGCGCGTGGCGCATGGAGGCGAGGATCTCTGTTTTGGGTTGTCCTGATTTGGGAAATGGGAGTGTGGGCATGTGTGACTCCTCCTTGGGGTTGAGGCGAAGTTTAGCATGAATCAGTGGGTGGTGGATGGGGAGATAGTGAATGGTGGGTGGTGGGGAGTGAAAAGTGATGAGGGATGAAGGATGAATGATGAAGGATGAATTATGAAAGATGACGAAGTAACTTTGCGGCAACCTTTGATGGGTGTTTGAGTTCATGTTCCCAGACGCGGATAATTTTCCAGCCCATTTTTCTTAGTTCCCTTATGACAAGTTTGTCCCGATCTTTATTGCCCTGTAGTTTCTTCTCTGAATGTGTCAGGCTCGTTCTAAAACATCGAATGCTTTCCAACCATGCTTTGAGGCCATTTCAACATCTTTCAAGAAATCAGTAATTGAACGATTTGAATTGTCGGTAAGGTTTTCTTCACAAATCTCCACACAATCAAACTCATGGTAACAATGATCGTATTTTGTAAATTGCCTGTTTGCAAATAAAAACTTTTCTGGAATGGAAATTTGACTGGCAATAAATAGTTTGTCTGGCAGAAAGGCGTCAACTAATTTTGCTTCAATCTCACTCAGAGCTAATTGCTCAGGGTTTGAGAAAACCATCTCTCCCCAAGATTTGTAATTACTGCCATCACGATAAAGATAGTTGAATTTAATCTTGTTCATGACTCATGCACTAAAATATTTATGGTATTTCAAACAAATAGCACTATTCAAAGACTTCGCTTCGATGAAAATCTAAATATTCTTTGTTTTCGGGGAAAACATTTCGCAATTGAAGGGCATCATCTACATCAAAAATTTTACGCGCAAAAGGGCTCAATTTTTGAGAAATAAGTACGCTTCCATTGTTCTTGAACGTTATATATCCCCTGTCAAATAAAAAGTCATAATCAGGAATCAATAAAAGACCGTTGAATGGATTTAGTCTTTCTTGATTGTTGCTGTCTTTCCACGGTTTTATATGTGATGCCCGCAATAAAGTAACACTTTGCAATCCTGTCACAGAACAACTTCCCCAAAGCCTTATTACATTTCTTCTGAAATTGCCTTGTCCGAGTCTGCTTACTACGATTTGCTCTTGCTCGGTTTTATCTAAAGCCTTATATTCCCCCGCATGTTCACGCACTTCTTTGAAAGCGTCAATTTCAGATGAAAGCATTTCTATTCTAAATACAAATTCACTTGGGGCATTTTCTCTCAGTTGGAAATCGGTTAATGATATCCTCCCAAAATAAACAAACGGAGAATGGTGAGTTTCCCTGTAGAAAAGACGAGTTTCATCTTGGTTTTTATTTGCTTCAACAACTCTTTTATCCGAACTGTGTTTCTCTTCACCTTCCCAAAAAAGCATGTTTCCATCAATGTAATCATTGTATTGTGTCAAAGCTAGTTGCTTGTCTTTGGTTACAAAAAGAACAATATATTTTGTGTTGGCAGGCGTTACAACGCCCTTGGAAATTGCGTGAAAACTTTGATAGCCCCAAAGCTTTGCTAAAAATGGGCGGTCATAACTTTGACCAAATTCAAGAGATTTGAAATTTACAGGCATAGAAAATCCTCAAAAAGGTGTTAAAGGCGTGAGTGGCATTTTGGGTAGCGTTTCCATAAACTCTTTGGCTTCTTCGTAGGTTTCATGGTCGCTTATACATTCAAGGCCACCTGTCCGAAAATGACCGTAAATACTCCAGAATGCAATATCTGGATTATCGGCATCGCATCTTTCGCTGCCACTGGGGTCAGTTGGATTGAGAAGAACACACGGCCATATTTCATAATTATCAAATCTCTGAAATATTTCATCTGTTGATTCAAAGAAAATATACATCGACATATTTTGTTTTCTCAAATTCTACTTCGATTTTCCATAAAAAGTATTATCAATACTGGCAGATAAAACGTCTACAGACAAAACGTCACATCGTGTGCTTGTTTTTTCCTTTAAATATAAACTTCCAAAGCCAACGCCTTGGAAGTTTTTTTACTTATTACCTTTTACCTACTTCCCATAAGTGTTGCGCGGGCGATGAATGTGAAAACTGTGGAAGCTAAAAAATTGACTGCGTAAGGTCGTAACTTTTCAGGCTGGTCAGCGACTGGTATATATATCCATGTAAATGGATCGAATCCGCCTGCCTGATCGGGCCGTTCGATGGAGCAGTTCTTATGTCACATTCATCACTTGTCAAAATATTTGTGTTGGGGGACGGCTCGCTGCTGGATGAGGGCATCGGCAACATGCTGAAACTCCACCCGCAATTGGATGTGACCAGAATCCCATACATCGATGATGCCAGATTACACGATCTCGCCTATTTGGAACATCCGTATACGATCCTTATCAACGAGTTCGATGCGCTTGATATCGTACACATTACCAGTTTGATCTTTTCGGTGCCCTCGGCTTTTTTCCGACGCGTTATTGTGGTCCGCGGCAGAAATAGCAGGCTTGATGTGTATGACGGGCCGACATCGCAAGCCCCTGCGGTGGTCGGTCAAAGGAAGTCCATTGTGGTAAAGACAAAAGAGGAGTTTATCAATCTTGCGCTCGGGGGTTCCTGATTTGACCTCTTGCAAAAGTCTTTTAGCCACAGAGGTCACAGAGAAAAACAGAGTTTTAAAGGTTCTTCTCAAAAGACTCTGTGTGCTTTGTGTGGCTAAATTACACCTACTTATGCAAGAGGTCTATTATTCTAAATCGGTGCGGGCTGACCCACAGGGTGCTACGCAAAGCCCTGCCTCAGTTCGTGAAAGTCCTGCGGACTTGATCGTCCATTCCCATTGAATAAAAAAACTTCCGAGATGGTTGCTCTTGGAAGTTTTACTATCTTTGCTGACTTCAAATCAACTTATTATCTCACCTTACGCAGTTTTGTATATTTTCGGGCATGTCGCCCTGAGCGACAGCGAAGGGTCTCTACGATTATCTCAGAGACCCTTCGCTCCGCTCAGGGAATCATGACAGCGCGTAAGGTGAGTTATTATTTTCCGTCCCATACCCCGGACTCGTATTTTTCCTTTAGTTTTGCCCAGCGCATGAATACTTCCATTTCGCCATTATCATTATCGCGTTTCATGCCTGTTTCAATTGCAAAGCGAACAATGGCGTTTAGTTTCTGCCAATGTTCATCCAGTGACATGGCGCGCAGTTCCTGCCGTTCGAATTCTTCAACGGCTTTCCAGCGGTCACGAAGGTGGAAACGAATTTCATCTGCGTTCATAAACATAATTATAGCATGGTGAATGCGGCCAAAAATAAAGGACTTCCGAAGTCAACGCTTCGGAAGTCCTTTTTACTTATTACTCATTCCTCCAATTACGAATACCGCCAACTCGTGCCATCCTTGCTGTCTTCGATGGTGACGTTGAGTTCCTTCAACTTGTCGCGGATTTGGTCGGAGAGCGCCCATAGTTTTTGCTTGCGCACTTCGGCGCGGACTTCGATCAGCAGGTTGATGAAGGCGTCCGCATCACCCGAGCCTTTTTTCTCTTCGAGTTTGAGTCCAAGCACATTTGCCAGGTTCTTGAACACCGCTTGTACGAATGTGAGTTGCGCATCGGTGGCTCCGTCGTCACGCGCGTTGTTGATGATCTTGCTGAGTTCGAATAACGCGGCGACTGCGCCTGCGGTGTTGAAGTCACTGTCCATGGCTTCGGTGAAATTTGTTTTTGCAGAGTTGGCTTTGGATGCGAGAAGCAAATCTGATTCAGGGCTGAGTCCGCTGGCAGAGGCAGAAGCAGGCCGCAGGGCAGATTTGAGGCGCTCGACGTTTTTCTGCGCGGCGTCCAATGTCTCATCATTGAAAAGCAAAGGCGAGCGATACGTCCCGTTCAAGACCAGCATGCGCATCACATCCGCTTCACGTTTGGATAGGAATTCCTTGATGCTGACGATGTTGCCAAGCGACTTGGACATTTTCTCGCCGCCGAGCTGCAACATGCCGTTATGCACCCAGTAGCGCGAGAATTCCTTGCCCGTGTAGCATTCGCTTTGCGCGATCTCGTTCTCGTGATGCGGGAAGATCAGGTCGTTGCCGCCGCCGTGGATGTCAATCTGTTCGCCGAGTTCGGCAAGGTTCATGGCCGAGCATTCGATGTGCCAGCCCGGGCGGCCTTTGCCCCAGGGACTGTCCCATGAAATTTCGCCTTCCTTGGCGGCCTTCCAGAGTGCGAAGTCCATTGGGTGAGTTTTGGCTTCCTCCACTTCGATGCGCGAGCCTGCCTGCATGTCATCCAGTTTGCGGCCTGAGAGACGGCCATAATCGTCGTCGCTTGTGACGCTGAAATAAACATCGCCATTCGTGGCGGCGTAGGCATGTCCCTTTTGGATGAGGCCTTCGATGAACTTAATGATGTGCGGCATGGTCTTGCTGACCTGCGGGTTGGATGTGGCGGGCAGGACGTTCAGACTCTTAAGGTCGGCTGCGTAGTCTTCGATGTAGCGCTGTGACAGTTTGAGCGGGTCTTCGTTAAGCTGTTTGGCGCGGTTGATGATCTTGTCGTCCACGTCGGTGTAGTTCATGACGTGCTTGACGGTGTAGCCGCTGTATTCCAAATAGCGGCGGATGATGTCAAAGACCAGCGCAGACATGGCGTGGCCGACATGCGCGTCGTTGTAAACGGTCACACCGCAGACGTACATTTTGACGAGGTTCGGTTCGAGGGTTTGGAATTCTTCGGTCTTGCGGGTGAGGGTGTTGTAGATTTTCAGCATGGGGTTAGTCTCGTAGTCGGGTAGTCAGATGGTCGAGTAGTCAGATAGTTATCGAGTGGTCAGACAAGTCGACCACTCGACAAGGGGACTATAAGACTACTATCTCTTCTTCTTCGCGGCGGCTTCTTCATCCACGCGGCCAAAGATCATGCGGCCGGCGGCGGTTTGCAGGACTTTGGTGATGTTGACTTCCATGTATTCGCCGATGTATTCCTTGCCGTTCTCGACCACGACCATTGTGCCGTCATCCATGTAGCCGACACCCTGTCCGTGTTCCTTGCCTTCCTGAATGATGTTGATGCGCAGGCCTTCACCGGGCAGAACAACCGATTTAACCGCGTTGGCGAGTTCGTTGATATTGAGCACGGTCACGCCCTGCAGTTCGGCGATGCGGTTGAGGTTGTAATCGTTGGTCAATACCGGACTTTTGAGCTGCTTGCCCAATACGATGAGTTTATCGTCCACTTCGCGCACGCCTTCAACGTTGATGTCTGAGATGCGGACGAGGATGTTCGGGAGTTTCTGTAATTCGGCCAGCACTTCCATGCCGCGGCGTCCGCGCTGACGGCGCATGCCATCAGGGGAATCGGCGATATATTGAAGCTCGTTCAACACAAAGCGCGGAATGAGAAGCGTGCCGGGCAGGAATCCAGTTTTGGCAATGTCGGCCACGCGGCCGTCAATGATAACGCTGGTATCGAGCAGAATGTTACGGTTGAGATTTGTCCAGGAGGATGAACTGCCGCCTTCGCCGTTTCGTCCACTCAAGGCGCTGAGCAGTCCCATAATGTCACCCTGCCGCATTACGAAGAGTGAAACCCCAAAGTATGAGAAGATCAGTACGCCCAAAAATGGAAGCACCTCTCCAAATGGTTTTGGCAAAAGCGAAAGGGGGAAGCCGAGCAAGGCCGCGATCAGAAGACCAACGATCAATCCGGTCAGCGCCGCGAACAGACTTTCCGCCGCGAGCCTGCCAAGCAGGGAGCGGAAGAAACGCGCCGGGCGGGTGGTGACGTATGGCGTAAACAACAGTCCGCTCAGAGCGCCGAGCAGGGCAAACCCCAGTGTATAGCTAATGATCTGGTCTGGAATGGATTTTGCCGCAATCTCGTATCCCCAGTACCCGCCGATGATCGATAAGATAACCATGCCAACAATACGAACAATAAATTCGAAACTCATAATAACTCCTTTGTAATAAAAAAATGGTAAAAGATAATGAAGGATAATAGCACGGGGAACAAGGCTCGTCAATTGTATCATTGGGATTCTTATATTGTTGTTATAATGCGTACAATTAGGAAGTCATCGTCAGTAAACTCCTTCGGAGTTGTTCCTCGTAAGATGAGTTTGTAAGACAATTTTAGACAAGAAGCGAAATAAAATGCCCCTAACCGATACTCTTAACCGTTCCCTGCGTGACCTGCGGATCTCCGTCACTGACCGCTGTAATTTCCGCTGTGTGTACTGTATGCCAAAGGAGATCTTCGGGCCAGACCACCAGTTCCTGCACCGCGATCAGATCCTAACCTTTGAAGAGATCACACGGCTGGCACGCATTTTTGCCGCACACGGAGTCCGCAAGATCAGGCTGACCGGCGGCGAGCCGCTTGTCCGCAAAGACCTGCCTGACCTGATCTCCATGCTGGCGGAAATTCCCGATCTCGATCTTACCCTGACCACGAACGGGTCGCTGTTACCCAAACATGCGCGGGCGCTGAAAGATGCCGGGCTGAAACGGGTCACCGTAAGTTTGGACTCACTCGATAATGCAATATTCAAATCCATGAACGATGTGGATTTCCCGGTGGAGAAAGTCATCGAAGGGATGGAGGCCGCCGCCGCTGTGGGACTGGACCCGATCAAGGTCAACATGGTGGTCAAGCGCGGACTCAATGAATCCAGTATTTTGCCGATGGCGCGCTACTTCCGCGAGAAGGGCTATATCCTGCGCTTCATCGAGTATATGGATGTGGGTCATTCCAACGGCTGGAGAATGGATGATGTTGTCTCCGCCGCTGAGATCGTCAAAATGATCGACGCTGAAATGCCGCTTGAGCCTGTCACCCCAAATTATCAAGGTGAAGTGGCCGGGCGCTGGCGCTATAAAGACGGCAGTGGCGAAGTCGGCATGGTCGCATCTGTCACCCAGGCCTTTTGCCGCGACTGCAACCGCGCCCGCATCACCGCCGAAGGCAAACTCTATACCTGTTTGTTCGCTGTCAAAGGCCATGATTTCCGTGACCTGCTCCGCGGCGGCGCGACAGATGATGAAGTTTCACAATTCATCGCGAATGTTTGGGGCAAACGGGATGACCGCTATTCAGAACTTCGATCCGAGAACACCATCTCCCTGCCCAAAGTTGAGATGTCGCATATCGGCGGTTGAATCCATAAAATAGACCTCTTGCAAAAGCCTTTTTGCCACAGAGGTCACAGAGAAAAACAGAGATTTAAAGGTTCTTCTCAAAAGACTCTGTGTGCTCCCCTGGCACCGCCCGCCAGGGCAGGTGTGTGGCTAAATTACACCTACTTATGAAAGAGTTCAAATGATTTTCAAATCCAGAGGTTTACTTGATTTCGTCCAATCCCATTAAAGCAGTACTATTCGATCTTGACGGTACGCTTCGTCATCACATCCCCGCTGCCGGGGATGTTTTTGTGGAATATGCCAGAAGCATTGGTTTGCATATTTCGGAAGAGGGTTTTATCCGCGCGGAGCATTGGGTGCACCATTATTTTGCCTTCTCGCTTGAAATTCAAGCCGATGGCAGGCTGTTCAAGGATGACCAGAGAAGCTTTTGGGTTAATTTTACAAAGCGGCGTTTGGTGGCGCTGGGCACTGGAACCGCACAGGCTGTGGAACTCGCACCACAGGTTTCAGCGTACATGGAGGAATTTTATAAACCAGAAGTCCATGTGCCGCCGGATGTATGTCCGCTTTTGGAATTCCTGAAAAGATCAGGGTATGTGCTTGGCGTGGTGTCCAATCGCGAAGAGCCATATCATGATGAAATAAAAAATATAAAACTCGACTCTTATTTTCAATTCGTTCTTGCGGGCGGAGAAGTGAATTCCTTCAAGCCTCACAGCCTCATCTTTGAACGTGCGTTGGAATTGGCCGGCACATCCGCACAGGAGACGATGTACATCGGCGACAATTATTTTGCCGATGTTGTCGGTGCGCGTCGCGCCGGGCTGATACCTGTTCTCTACGACCCGATCAGTCTCTTCCCCGACGCAGGATGCGCGATCATCAAATCATTTGCAGAACTTCCTGATTTGCTGAAATAATCAAATTATATTTGTTGCGATGAATACCGCGAATCGTTTGAGGATTTGCGGTACACCTGCACTGGCGTGCGGCGCAAGTGATTGTCTTAAAATGGATATGTAGAATATTCTTCGCCCTTAGGGACGCAGTAAAGGAGTCACATATGGCCTGGGAACGAAAACTCATTCGTACGGTACGCGTCCGCAATTCACAGAAAAACGGTGTACTGGCAAAATTATTGACCGTAATTGCCGAAGCAGGCGGGAATGTCGGCAGTCTGTTATTGCTGACTGAAACATCACAGAACGTGGTGCGTGATATTACCATTACAGCGGAGGATGAAGCACATGTGGAAGTAATCCTCGAAGCCATGCGGAACAACGAAGGCACGCGCATCCTCGAAGTGCGTGACGAGGTGTTGGAGCTTCATCAAAAAGGGAAGATCGCCATCCGCTCGCGTTACCCCATTGATTCATTGACCACGCTGCGACGCGTGTATACGCCCGGTGTCGCGGAAGTCTGCTTGATGATCGCCAAAGATCCATCGAAGGCGCGGTTGTATACCAGCATCAGTCACATGGTGGCCATTGTTTCAGACGGTACGGCTGTACTCGGGCTTGGAGATATCGGTCCGCTGGCAAGTATGCCTGTGATGGAAGGCAAAGCCATGTTGATGGAAACGCTGGTTGGGCTTTCGGGGATTCCCATTTTATTGAATACAAAAGATACCGAAGAGATCATTGCGGCTGTTGCGGCCATCTCGCCGACCTTCTCAGCCATTCAACTTGAGGATATATCCGCGCCGCGCTGTTTTGAAATTGAAGAAAGATTACAAGCCATGCTCGATATTCCCGTTCTGCATGACGATCAGCATGGCACGGCGGTGGTCTGTACCGCGGCCTTGCTTAACGCCGCGCGCGAGACTGGCACGAATCTGAACAAAGCGGTCATCGGGCAGATCGGGCTTGGGGCGGCTGGCCATGCCATCGGTCAGATGATGATGCGCTTGACCGGGAACGCAGTCTATGGCGCGGACTTGAGTCAAGATGCTTTAAGTAGGTTTGAAAAGGCCGGGGGCAGGAAATCCAACTTAAAAGAGATCATGGAAAAATGCGACATCGTGATCGCGACCACCGGCGCGCCGAATTTGATCAAGCCTGAAATGGTTCGCAAGGGACAGATCATTCTCGCGCTGTCTAACCCGAACCCTGAAATTGATCCTGAACTGGCGATGGAGCACGGCGCGGCTTTTGCGGCGGACGGAAAATCTGTGAATAATGTTTTGGGATTCCCCGGCATCTTTCGCGGCGCAGTGGATGCGAACGCGCCGCGCATCACGCATGAAATGTTATTGGCCGCCGCGCACGTCATCGCCGAGATGACCCCGCCCGGCGAATTGGTTCCCAGCCCATTGGATAAGAAAGTGCATCGCGCCGTCGCGCGTGCCGTTGCAGAGACCGCCATCAAGCAGGGAATCGCGCGCGCGGAATATGTCCCGTATGTGGATGAGTAGATAGGCAGTGTGAGGTGGGTAGTGAATAGTAAAAGACGCCCTATTCCAGAATAGGGCGTCTTTTTATCTTGGCATATTACTTCCCACTACTCACTTTCCACTACCCACTGTCTTTCCATTCTTCACCGCTTCCTTCAAAGTAATACCCAATCTGGTAATTCCCTCGCGGATGGTATCCGGTGATGAGAACGAGAAGTTAAGGCGCATTGTATTCCTGCCGCCGCCATTCGGGTGGAATGCCGCGCCGGGCACGAATGCCACCTTGCGGTCGATCGCAACTTTTAGAACTTCAGCCGCATCCACAGTTTCAGGGAGCATACCCCATAGGAACATGCCGCCTTGCGGTTTTGTCCAGCGCACTTCGGGCGGGAACATTTCATCCATCATTTCGAGCATCACATCGCGGCGTTCCTTATACGTGGAGCGGATCACCTTGACATGCTCATCCAAAAATCCGCCCTTGGCCACTTCATAGGCCACATGCTGGTTGAATGACGATGTGTGCAAATCAGCAGCTTGTTTGGTCATGACCAATTTTCGCACCACCTGCGGCGGCGCGACCACCCATGCGAGGCGCAGTCCCGGCGCGAGCAATTTTGAGAATGTGCTCAGGTAGATCACATTGCCGGTATATTCGCCGTCATTGTCGTTGCGGTACTGACTGTCCAGGGTGGCAACCGAGGGGATATGCTCACCTTCATAGCGGAGCTGTCCGTATGGATCATCTTCCACAATCGGAACGCCGTATTTATCTGCCAGCTCAACCAACTTCTTGCGGCGCTCAAGGCTGAGCGTGGAACCTGATGGGTTTTGAAAGTTCGGCAGAATATAAATGAACTTGGGGCCAATGCGAAGAGCGGCCTCCAACTCATCCACGACCATGCCGTGTTCATCCGCGCGCACGGAAATATATTGCGCGCCATAGGCGTTCCATGCCTGCAATGCTCCCAAATAAGTCGGCGATTCCACGACAATATAATCACCGCGGTTGACGAACAAACGTCCGATAAAATCCAACGCCTGCTGCGAGCCGGAAGTGATCATAATATTTTCAGAGGTCACCTGCACGCTGAAGCGCGCATTGTGGCGCGCGATCATTTCGCGCAAAGGCAGGTAGCCTTCGGTCGTGCTGTACTGCAAGGCCTGCGCTCCATGTGTTTCCAAAACAACATTACAAGCCTCTTGAAACTCCTTCAACGGGAAAACATCAGGCGCAGGCAATCCTCCCGCAAATGAAATAATGTCGGGCTGTTCAGTGAATTTCAACAATTCACGGATGACGGAACTCCCCATTTTTTGCGTGCGATGTGCGTAACGATATTCCCACGGTGTTTGCATTCATACTCCTTGTTATGAGATAAAAAAAGCCTGACAGGTACATGTGTACCCATCAGGCTTTCTGATTTAAGGCATAAATATGCCTAAAAGGATTCGTGCCAAAATTCGTTCCATGCCCTCTTATATTACCCAGTTTCAGGCGGGACTGCAACCATTTTTAATCACCCTGATTTTATGACAAATTTCCCTTAACGATCTTCTCGACGGAAGTCCGCGTATAAGAATCCAAAGGCAGATGAAGAGCCGCCTCCAACTTAACCCAAACATGCTCCTCCGCTTCATCATTCAGCGTCAATGTCAGAGAGTCCGTTTTACAGGCGTAATCGAAAAAGATGAAGTGCCGCCGCTTCCAGAACGAGGGGTCATAAATGAACTGCTGGAAGTTAATGAACTTCAGGTCATAAATATCCAGCCCGGTCTCCTCCTTCGCCTCGCGCACAGCCGCCTCCTCGATCCGCTCACCCAATTCCACATGCCCGCCGGGGACGACATATTTGCCGGGGAATTTATGGCTCTTCAACAACAACAGCTCCCCTGCCTTGTTGAAGATAAACACGCCCACTGTCGGTTCTGGAAAAATTTGATCTGGCATTTTATATTCCTCGCAATGACGACATTGCAATTATCCAAAAATCGCGATCACCATCACCCCTGCGAACACGATCGCGGAGCCTGCCACGCGCACGCCGCCCATTTCCTCCTTCAAGAATCTCCAGCCGAGGAACGCTCCGATCACTGCGCTCACCTCACGGATCGCGCCCGAATAACTGAGCGGCGCAAAGGTATAGGCAAACAGCGCGAGCATATATGCCACAAGTCCCAACACTCCGCCAACCAGTAAATATTTATAATTCTTCTCCCACACCCTTGCGAAGGAACTCCATCCATAACGGTGAGTGAGATATGGGGTCGTCACAAACGGAACCATCACGAACATGGATAATCCATAAGGCAGGGCGGGTCCGTTTTTTACGGCTGTCCCGTCAATAAATGTATAAATGGAAATGATCAGCGCCACTGACAGGGCGGTAAGGATCCCGCGCAAGTGCGGCTTTTCGCCATTGCTATGCAGCAGCGTGGTCGCACCGATCACGATCATGCCGCCTGTGATAAAAGCCAGTCCAATGTAACCGCCAACAGTCAATTGTTCGCGCAGAAAGATCGCAGACCATAGCACCAACAAGGCCGGGGCCGCTCCGCGCGCAATGGGATACACCAGCGAAAAATCATGGTCGCTGTAGGCAATGCACAGCAGAATGAAATAAATTGCTTCCAGGATCATGCTCAAGACCGCGAAGAACCACATCGAGCTTGGCGGCAGGCCGGTGAAAAATATCAGGACGGTTGAGAATAATCCGCTCAGGATCACCTGCCAGCCCATGGCGATATATTTTTCCTCGGAACTCTTAAGTAGAAAATTCCACATGGCATGCATGGATGCGGAAAAGAACAACAGGATAATGGCAAAAATTGGCATAAGTTATCTCATAAATCTGATCAGTTTTTGATTTACTTCTTCACTCGCATCGTGCTGGACCCAATGTGTGGATCTTTCAAAGAAGGTTAATTCACCATCATCGCACAAGTCAATGGATGGCCGCGCCATTTCATAACTGAGGGCAATATCGTGCTTGCCCCACAACATCATTGTGGGAACATGCACCCGCCGCGCAGGCGACTTTTTGCTGAATGTATACCGCAGTCCGCGCCGCATGGCCGCGCGATACCAGTTGACCATTCCAGTCAACGCGCCTTTTTGTGACCAGGCTTTTTTGTACTCTGCCACATCCTGCTCGGTGAAAGTAAGTTTTCGCCCGGAGCCGACCAACATGCGCGCCATGTTGTGATAATCATTCCTTTTCAATATCCATTCAACATACAAAGGGATTTGAAAGAAGAAAACATACCAGGATTTTTTGCGCTGGGACGCATTGTTCAGGACAAAATCCGCCATCACATCTGGATGCGGCACATTTAAGATGGCAAGTTTTTCCAAATGTTCGGGGTGATTGATCGCAATTGTCCATGCAACGACTGCGCCCCAGTCATGCCCGACCAACCGCGCTTTTTGGATTCCAAAGTGATCGAACAGCCCGATGATATCTTTTGCAAGAATATCCACATCGTAGGAAGATATTCCTTTTGGTTTATCGGACAGGTTATATCCGCGCTGGTCCGGGATAATGACACGGAAGCCCGCTGCCGCCAAAGCGGGGATCTGCTTTCTCCAGCCAAAATGGAATTCTGGAAACCCATGTAATAAAATGACCGGCATCCCTTCTTCAGGGCCGTCGGTCATAAGATGCAGGTTGATATTGTTTGTAGTGATGATCTGGCTTTTCATCCCGCGAGTATACCGCTAAACATCAACCGAATTTTTCCAGGCCTTTTATCATGCGCTATAATGCCTTAAAGGAGAGAGACAATGTCAAATCAAACTTTTCCCAAACGGTATCATCCCATTCATGTTGTTTTGCATTGGCTGGTTGCCATTCTGACCATCTTTATGCTTGCCGTGGGATTTTTGGTTTTCCCAAACACGCCAAATGCGCAGGAGATCCAAATGTTGGGTTTTCATAGGATGACGGGCATTCTTCTTGGCTTTTTAATGATCAGCCGTCTGATCACACGGTTTGTTTTTAAACGCCCGGCACCGGCGGATGCTGGTCACCCATTATTGAATCTCGTTGGGAAAGTTGTTCATTTTCTGCTGTATGTTGGCGTGTTTGCCATTATGTTTGCGGGCGGATCGTTGAGCCGTGCCTATGGTCTTGATAATATTCTTCAGGGCCGCGGTGTCATACCCGAGGATTTGTTCATTTACCCGCAGCTCCCCATTCACGGAAATATTTCCTACGTTTTGATCGCGTTGATCGCGATGCACGCTGGCGCTGCGTTTTATCATCAGTTCATCCGCAGGGATAATTTGTTGAGCCGCATGTGGTTTGGAAAATAGAAATAAAAAAACTCCGAGTTCTGAACTCGGAGTTTTGATTTAACCGTATAACGGTATTCTCGCGCCATTCACCTTCCCCGCATCATCTGAGAACAAATAGGTCATTGCCGAGACGATCTCCGCAGGTGTTGTGGCTCCGCGCAGCGCTTCGTTCTTTGTATCAATGGATTTGACGTGAATGACATTCGCTGTCAACCCATTCTCTTTATATTCTTCAGCCAGAGTCAACACCAAACTTTCCTGTGCCGATTTTGCTGCGGTGTACAGGGCCGTCTTTGCAGAGGGATGCACTGTCTCAGGTTTGGATACGATCATGACCCGTCCCCAGTTGCTCTTTGCGATCTGCGGGGCAAACGCGTGGAGTAAATGGAATGTTGTCCACACGTGCTGGTTGAGCATGGATTCGAAATCATCCTCGGATGATTCGGGGATCGTCTTGCCGCCCGTCCAGCCGCCGACGAGATGGATCAAGGCGTGGACACTGCCAAATTTGGAAAGAACTGCTTCGGCTGAGTCATGAACCGCCGTGCCATTGAGCAGGTCAATGGTTTGGGCGTAGAGTCTCTCGTTGGGTAGATTCAGATCGCGGACGAGGGAATCCAACTTGATTTGATCGCGGTCAAGCAAGGCAATGTTATGCCCGCGCTCCGCAAATGTTTTAGCAACCAGATTTCCCAATACGCCAGTTGCGCCAGTGATAACGATTGTTTTGCTGTTCAACTTTTAACCTTCAACCTTAATCATACAATGCCTTGATCTGGCTTTCGGTCATGCCCTCGATGATCGGTTTGTCGCTTTGTTCGGGGAAATGTGCCTTGCCGTGAAAATCAAACAGGTGACCGGATTTGGCGGCCTTGGTTTCGAGATAAAAACGATTGTGATCGTTGCTCGGCAAAATATGCGGAATGCGTTTTTTTACATTCACGCCGTATTGCGTGAGCTGGTCGATTTTCTTGGGATTATTGGTCATCAAATTAATGGACTGGATCTTGAGCGAGTGGAGCATGTGCGCGGCGATGGCATAATCGCGTTCGTCGTCGCGGAAGCCAAGCGCGAGATTCGCCTCCACCGTGTCGAGGCCCTGATCCTGCAAACTATAAGCGCGGATCTTGTTGGTCAGCCCAATGCCGCGGCCTTCCTGGCGAAGATAAAGAACGATGCCCTTGTCCATTTCGCCGATCTTCTTTAACGCGGCTTCCAGTTGATCGCGGCAATCGCAGCGCAGTGATCCCACCACGTCGCCGGTTAAACATTCGGAATGCAGGCGCACAGGCACATCGTCCGCGCCCAATACTTCACCTTTGATAATGGCAACATGTTCCTTGCCATCGCGGTTGTTCGAGAATGCAACGATATGAAAATCGCCAAAGCGTGTTGGCAGTTCTGCGATGGCTTCGATCTTCACGCAAATATTATCCTTTCCAACGCCCTCACATTCGTGACAGCAATTTTCATCCAATAAAAGTTCGATTTGTTCATGTGTAAATGTAGTCATGGATTCCTCCGTAGGTCATGCTTCAAGCGCGGCCTACAATTTATAGTGTAATAAAACTCCGCCATCTTCGTGAGTTTCTACGTTTTTCAAATTCATCGTAATGGCATCATTTCGTGCAAGCCCAAAACCAGATGCAAGCGTGGGGGCGTTGTCTCCGCCGAAGATCATGGGGGCGATGTAGATCATCAATTCGTCCACAAGCCCCAGCCGCAACAACTCAAAATTGATCGTGCCGCCGCCTTCCACCATCAGCCGCTTCACGCCCAACTCTCCCAGCAATTCCATCATTTTGTGCAGATTCACTCGCGGCGCAGCATCCACAAAAACTTCAACGCCATTAGCCCGCAGGGTTTCGAGCTTGCTTATAGATGTCTGTGATGTTGTAAATATTACCACTCTCGCAGAACCTGCTTTTATAAAATCTGATTCGAGCGGAATATCTGCTCTCGTGACGACTCCGACCTTAATTGGATTCGGCGTCATCCCGCGCCTTACTCTGGCCTCACGCAGCGCTTCGCTCTTAACTGTCAACTTGGGTAATTCGCCGAGAAGCGTTTTCCCCCCGACAAGCACCGCGTCCGCATCCGCGCGTAATTGATCCACACGCTCTTTATCGCGTTTGGATGAAATCGCGGAGCCTTTGCGTTCAAACGTATCCATCTTTCCATCGGCTGATGTTGCAGTGTTGATAAAAACGTAGGGACGATTCATTGGCTGATTCTCACGATGCAAAATCGGGAGATTTTGCACTCCAATAAAAGTATTATCCGATCCGTACCGATCTCATACTCACCGAGCCGCCCCAAACCTTTTCAGCAAAGAATGAAACAGGCTCGTTTTCAGTTTTCAACGCAAGGGCGTATAACAACGGCACATAATGTTCTCCGCTGTTGATGGAAAGCTGCGCGGACTGGCCTTGTTTTTGGAAATTGATGATCGGTTCGTGATCGTCCGCAAGGATCCAATTCTTGACCTGGCCGTCAAATTCAATCGCCCAGTCATACGCAAAATCACGGAACTCCACCAGCGAAAGGTTATGCACGATATTCCCGGAACTGATGATCAAGATGCCTTCCTCGCGCAATTCCCTTAATTGCTTCGCCACTTCATAATGTTCGGAGACCTGTAAATTTGCGTTCAAGCTCATTTGGATGACCGGGACGTTCGCCTCAGGGAACATGCGGTGCAGCACCGACCATGTGCCATGATCAAGCCCCCATTCCTGATCCATTTGTACATCGGTCTTCTTAATAATACGCCGGATCTGCTCTGCCAGATCTGGCAAACCAGGCGCGGGATAGGTTACTTCATACAATTCCTTTGGAAAACCGTACATGTCGTAGATCGTGCGCGGCTGTTCCATTGCGGTGACCAGCGTGCCGCGCGTGACCCAATGCGCCGAAACACAAAGAATGGCGCGGGGTCTGGGCAGGGCCTTTCCGGCTTCCGTCCATGCGCGCGAAAATTCATTGTCTTCAATGGCATTCATCGGACTGCCGTGTCCTACAAATAGAACTGGCATTTTTTCAGTCATTTGTTTTACTCCTTGGCTCCGTTGAGACCGTATTATTTTTTACCCTTCGCTCTTACATCTGCCAATACATCGGCGATTGTGACCTGCCTGAGCGAGTCCATCATTGCGTTTTGCGTGACAGAAAATATTTCCTGTAATGTGCCTTTGATATTTCCCCCGACGGGACAATATTTGTTCGGATGCGCATGGATGGCCAGCACAGTATCCTCGCCGAGGCTGAGATACACATCGCATAAAAGTATCTGCTTTGGGTCACGCATCAATTTCCAGCCGCCGTGCGCGCCTGATTTTGATTTGACCAGACCGCGCTGGCGCAATCCCGCCATCGTGCGGCGGATCACGACCGGGTTGGTATCCACACTGCCGGCGATCATTTCAGAAGTGAGGGGAGCGCTGTTCGCGGCAAGCAGGGTCAGCGCATGTATCGAGATGGCAAATCGTTGGTTTGTATTCATATTCGTAACAATTATAGTTACAAATGTAAAGGTGTCAATATTGCAGAGGGTATTTCTTATCAAAGATTAATAAGATTGTGAAAAATATGCTGCGATCAGATCGCTGATATCCACATTCACGGTCTCGCGTAAAAGCGCGAAGAAATCCGCCGGGGTTGCATGCCCGCGTGAATAGCGCGCTGCGTAGGCTTTTAAGAATTTTGCGAAATTTCCATATCCCACCCGCTCGCGCACATCATCTATAAAATGCGCGCCGTTCAAATACACAGCATTTACATATTGGCGCTGCGACCCCGCGTTGTACACCGGCATATCTACAAAACCGCCGGGCTTGAAAAAGTCCACGCGGAACTGCCACCACCATGAGATATTGCCCGGATAATTATTCTCAAAGAAGATGCGCTCGCTATAGACCGAAAGCGCCTCATCAAGCCAGGGTTCGAGCGCCTGATCGCTTCCCACCAATCCGTACCACCATTGATGAGCGATCTCATGCACACCGATGGTGGTCAGGTTGTTCCTCGGACCGCCGACGTATTCCCCATAAAAATCCGTTGCCAGAATCACCAACCCGTCATATTCCTGACCATCATGGATATCCGCCTGCACCACCGCCAGACTTTGATATGGATAAGGCGCGTACTGTGACTCGAATGTGCCGACAGCATCCACCGCTGTAGACAGGATGGCTTCGCCTGCGGCCTGATACCCATCGAAATAATATGAGCGGATCACAACCGACCCGACAGCTGATTCTGCCACAAGGAATTCATTACTCGCTGATAGTGTGAACGCGCGCGCGCCGTATAGGCGATAGCGAGTCCATTCGCCATTTTGCTCGGAAGGAGCGCTTGCCGCAATGACCACATCCGACCCTGTTTTTAAATTTAATTCGATGTCAGAGGAATCATAGACAAGGTGTTCGCCAAAGCTTGAAGGGTCGTGCAGAACCCAGCCATTGATATAGGGTACAACGAAGGGATACCAGTCCACAAGGTTGATCTGGTTGAAGTCATAGCCAAAGATCCCGCCTGATGATTTTGCGGGAATATTGAGATTGAAATTCAAAGTCAGCGTAGTGGCTGAGTTCGGTTGAAGGGGCTGGGGCAGGTTCAAGGTCAGGCGTTGATCGTTGAGTGTGTAATTTGTCAACGTGGCAGAATCCTGTGAAATGGAATTCAGAACGAAAGCGCCGCCATATCGATTCGGTTGAACGGATAATACAATATCTGATAGCACCGTCCCTGTGTTGTTGTAATAGCGGATCGTTTCATCCACGCTGAGGGTGCGCTCATTGAAATCCAATGTGCCATACAGGATGTAATTTGTGCGCGACGCATCACCTGTCGGTGGCGGTACTGCTGTCGTGGCTGGAGCAGTTATCGGCGTGGGGGGAAGCGGAGTCTGCGTAGCGGTCTGCGTGGGAATTTGTGTTGGCGTCTCAGGCGTGAAGGATGGAACGCTCGTGTCAGTCGGCCCCGATGGTTGAAAAGGTGTGGCTGTTGGCGGAGCGTTCGGGTCCTGTGTGATCAAAATAAAAGTTGGGAAAACAGGAGCGGTCTGCGTGGGTGACGCGCAGGATGCAAGAAGAGATAAAAGCAATACATAATACGCAATACGTATTGCGCGGGTTAGTGGAGCTGTGCGGCGATGGCGTGTCATTAATAAATGTTTCGGAAATACTTTCTAACGAGGTCTGAATAATCTGTGCTGGTATGCCCGCCCAGAATGTGGAAGAAATCTGCGGCGGTGACAACCTTGCCGCGCCCCTGTGTGTAATAATCCTGAACGAAGGCAAAAAAGGCGTCGTCGCCAATTCGGGCACGCAGGTCTTCAAGAAAGTGTGCGCCTTGAAAATATGCCGCGTTGGTGTAGGGGCGGAATCCCTGTCCGTCGTAAATGGGAATATCCACAAAACCCTGCGGTTTGTAAAAATCAATTCGATATGTCCACCACCAACTCACGAGGTCTGGATAAAGGTTTTCATAATAGATGCGCTCGGAATAAGTGGATAGCGCTTCGTCCACCCACGGCTGCAGTGCCTGGTCGCTTGCCACCTGTTCGAACCACCATTGATGCGCTGTTTCGTGTGCGGCGACAAAAGT
Source organism: Anaerolineales bacterium (assembly GCA_013140605.1). GTDB lineage: Bacteria > Chloroflexota > Anaerolineae > Anaerolineales > Villigracilaceae > Villigracilis. The sequence continues at coordinate 8,200 of JABFSL010000098.1, read as the reverse complement.
GAGATAGTTGGCGGGTGTTCCATCGTACAGGTTGTAAAAATCGCGGCTGAGATAGAAGAAGCCTGAAAATTCCATGCCGTCGTTGAAGTCGCCCATCACGAGCGAGAGTGTTTTATGCGGATAGGGTCCGTAGCGGTCGCTGAATATTTGAACAGACTCTGCGCTGGTTTGTAATGCGGCCTGCCCCGCCGCTTCGTTGAATGCGAAATAATAGCTGGATACGGTCACATCCCCAACCTGCAAGGTGGAGACTTGAAATTCGCGGCTGGCGGAAAGCGCAAATGTCCGCGCGGCGTCGATGGTGTAGCGGATGAAACTTTCCTTCTGTTCGGGGAATCCGCTGGCGGCGATGATCGGCGCGGAAGCGAAATCTGTGAAGCTGAGATTTACCTCGTAATCCGCTGAATCGTAAACGAGATGCTCGCCATATACCCACGGCTCATGCAGAATCCATTCGCCGTTTATGTATGGGACAACGAACGGATACCAATTGGTGAGATTCAACTGACGCGTGGTGTATCCATAAATGCGCGGACGTGAAACATTGGGGTCTTCCTGTTCCGCGAAGGGGAGATCCAGGGTGTATTGGATGTCGATCTTGATAATGGAACCGGGTTGCAGCAGCGAAGAAAGCGCGATCTCAAGCTTTTGTCCTTCGAGCGAATAAGTTGTTGTCGGTATATCGTCAATTTCGATATTGGTCAGGTTGAAACTGCCCGCCCAGAGATTTGGAACGACTGCCAGTACGAATGTGTTCAGTTGGCTGGCCGTGCGGTTGGGATAGTAAATGCTTTCATCTACGGTGATCGTATGGGCGTCGTAATCAATGTTTGTATTCAAGATATATTTTGCCAGTTCCAACTCTGCGATTGGAATTGCCGTGGAGACAGGCGCTTCAGTTGATATTGATAAAGGTGTGTCAGTCACCGCAGGGATGGATGGCGTGGCGTTCGGCTCAATGACAGGCACCGCTGTGGCTGTCGATGTGCAGGATGAAAGAAGGAAGATGGAAAGAAGTATGAGTGAATGGAAGGTTTTATTTTGCATGGGCTGTATTCTACCGCTTGTTGCATAAATTAATTATTGCTTGGATTTTATTCTCTTCCATAAGAAGGCGAACAGGAAAAACGCGGTGGCCGTTAGTACTATGGTGGAGCCTGAAACAATGTTCAGGTAATAACTCAAATATAAACCGATGACTGATGATAACGCGCCGATCAATGCAGATACCAGCATCATGGGCAATAATCTTCGTGTTAGTAAATAGGCTGTTGCGGCGGGAGTCACCAACATGGCGGCGGCGAGGCTGACGCCCACCGTTTGTAGGGAGACCACAACGGTCAACGCCAAAAGCACCAGCATCAGATTCCGTAACAGTTCAGCCGGCAGGCGCAAGGTCGCAGCAAGAACGGGGTCAAAAGAGATGACCAGGAATTGTTTGAAGAATAATCCAACCGTTAGCAGGATCATAAAACTAAGGATTGCGATCATCCAAAGGTCAGAACTGTTGACCCCCAATACATTACCGAACAAAATATGGGATAAGTCAACAGCATAGGTTTGCATGGAGCTGATCAACGCTACGCCCAGTGAGAGCGCCGCCGCAAATAAAATTCCGATGGCAGTATCTTCCTTGACCACGCCTTCGCGTGAGAATAGTCCAATGCTCAGGGCGACGATGACCGCTGCCACTCCCGCGCCGACGAGCAGATTGCCCTGTAATAAATAAGCGATCGCCACCCCCGGCAGGATCGCGTGCGCCATGGCGTCACCCAGAAAAGCCATGCCGCGCAGAACAACATAAGTTCCCATCACGGCGCACAGCACGCCGACAATGACTGAGGCGAAAAGTCCGCGCTGCATGAATTGATAAGTGAGAGGCTCGAGAAGAAAATTCATGGGATTTACGATTTTGGATTTACGATTTTGGATTGTGGACGGGCACGCAGGGTTTTGATCGGGGCGATGATCATGGATAGGATTTCGTCAGTCTCTTTGTAAATATCTGCGATTTGATTTTTGGAAACCAACCCTGCCTCAGCCAGTTTTTTTGTTATTGCCTTGAAGTTTTTTTCATCCATGCCATTTTCCTTTTATAACTCATCAGTCGAGATAATCTTTACAAGCAACCACGATCATCAAACAATCGCAAATCCCCAATCCCCAATCGTAAATCGTGAATTGTCCATCAATCGTTAATCGTAAATTGCTCTTCCGGTGGGCAGCACTCATCCACCAGCATCATCCCATTTTCCATGACGAGTAATGAATTACCAAACGCAGATGCCAAATTTTCCCTGGTAAAAACTTGTTGCGGTGTACCATATGCAATGAGACGGTGGTTGATCAAGAGCACAAGATCAAAGCGTGATGCGGCCAGATTGAGATCGTGCGTTGAAATAATGGCTGTGACCATCTTCTCACGAAGGTGATCAAGCAAGCCGAACGTCACTTCCTGTGTGGTCGCATCCACGCCGGTAAAGGGTTCATCCATTAATAAGATGTGCGGCTCCTGTGCCAGCGCACGGGCTAGGAAAGCACGCTGCTGTTGTCCGCCAGAAAGCTGACCAATGGACAGGTCTGCCAGATCGGTAATTCCCATTTGCTCAATACTTTTGCGAACGATCTGCTTATCCGTTTTTGATGGTTGACTCCACCATCCCATTTGACCGAAGCGCCCCATCATCACTACATCACTGACCGTGACGGGGAATCGCCAATCCACATCTTCGCGCTGAGGCACATAGGCCACACAATCTTTATGTGTACCAAGTGATTCACCGTGGATGATGATCTGTCCGCTTTTCAGCGGCAAAATTCCAACCAGCGCTTTGAACAACGTGGATTTGCCCGCTCCGTTCGGTCCGACCACGGCCACGCGCGCGCCATGCGGCACTTGAAAACTCAAGTCGCGCATGATTATTTTTTCGCCATAACCAATGCTGGCGTTTTCAACTTCAAGACGGTGAGGTGTGTGAGTCATTTGATTTACGATTTATGAGCGCGGAGGGTCTTAATGGAGGCAATGGTCATGGAGAGGATTTCGTCCGTTTCTTTGTAAATATCCGCGACTTGATCTCGAGGAGTCAGCCCTGCTTCTGTTAGAAGTTCGAGCCAGTATTCTGTTTCATCACTCTCCTCTTCAACGATTTTCAATTTATTGATCATATCAGGAGTTGATTTAGCGCGGCACGCCGCACGATAGTTCGCTCCGATGGATGTGCCTGACCGTATAAGCTGCTTTGCGATTACATCCGTCGCAAGAGACCGCGGAAGTTTGTCAACTTGCTTGATGATCGCAACAGCCAATTTTTTCGTTCTAGCTTTAAAGGCTTTTTCATCCATGTTATTCTCCTTTTACAACTCATCAATTAGAGCAATCTGTAGAGGCAATCGTAAATCATCAATCGTAAATCGTAAATCGATGTTAATCTTACTTCAAAGCTTTCACGATTTGAATAACATTATGCTTCATCATATCAATGTATGTCGCGGCGGGCGCGCCATCGGTCAGCGACTCAAGATACAAATTATCCACAACTTTTACATTTGTCTCCGATGCAATCTGGTTGGCGAGGTCAGGGTTTTCGACTTCACCGAGAAAAATGGCAGGCGCGCCTGCCGCCTTAACCTGTTCGATCAGCGCAGCCAATCCTTTCGCCGAAGTTCCCGCATCCGTGCTCATACTGGGAATAACCGCGCCAACAACCTCAAAACCATAACGCTCCGCAAAATATCCAACCGCCTCGTGATTGGTCACCAGCAAACGGCGCTCGACAGGAATTGTATTCACCTGCTCCACGATCCACTGATCGAGTTCTTTCAACTGCGCGATGTATGCATCCGCATTGGCTGTGTATATTTCCGCGCCACCCGCGTCAATTTGAATTAAACCATCGCGGATATTTTCGACATAGGTCACAACCAGATTTGGATCAAGCCACATATGCGGATCGATACTCCCCGCATCTTCTCTTGGACTTAGGCCTGCTGTGGCCTCGATCATCAGTTTCTCACCCCCGGCATTTTCAAGCAAAGGCTCAATGAAATGCTCATATTCCAAACCATTCAAGATCAGCAAATTACTTTCTGCGATCTTCGCCACATCAGACGGCGCGGCTTGATAGGCGTGCGGGTCTGCGCCAACAGGCAGCAGAGAGTCCACGCTGATACGGTCGCCTGCAATGTTCCGAGTGATGTCTGCCAGAAAGGTGGTGGAGGTGAGCGCTTTCAAACGGCCGTCACTGCTTTTCGGGGCTGATCCGCAACCCGTTAAGAAGAGAGCCGCGAGAGTTGAAAATACAATAATGGAATTGATAATCTTTTTCATTTATGATCCCTTTTTTAATCCCCCGCTATTTGCGAGGGATTTGAGTTAGTTGGTGCGGCAGTTTACGCACAGACCGAATAGTTGCAGCCAGTGCTCGCTGATCTGATAACCTGTCTTTTTGGCAATGGACTTTGTCAGCACATCCAGATCGTCGCCTTCGAAGAATGCCACCTGCCCACAGTTTTGACAGAGCAGTAAATGCTGATGACCTTCGCCCGCCGAAATAAATGCCTGGCATCCCATCGGCTGATGCACACGTTGAATGAGATGAAGTTCTTCAAGTTTTTCCAGCGTTCGATAGACCGTGACAAGGCCGAGGGCGCGATATTTCCTGCGCGCCATATCATAGACTTCAACAGGCGTGAGCGCGCGCGCGGATCTTTCGACAATCTCCACTACGGCGCGGCGCGCGTCGGTGAGGCGATACCCATTCTCATGTAATTGTGCCAACCACAGTTCAGTGGACATAAATGCTCTTTTCGTTAATGAAAATCATTTTCAATAAGTGTAAGGCGGAAAAAGTGAAGAGTCAAGTTGTATGCGACCCTCACCTGATTGAGAGAAAGCATAATTACCCCCGAATTTAATTTGGGACGCAGATGAACGCTGATTTGCGCAGATAAAGAAAAAGATCAGCGTTTTTCTGCGCGCGTCGCGATCTGCGTCCAGTTTGTTCTTAATACAAACTCACCCACGAAACATTAATTTCGGGGTGAGTCATGTTTGCTTTTGTTGGATGTTAATCCTGCCAGCGCAGCGTGTGATAGATCACAGATGCGATCATCAATGAACCGATAACCACGCCTGTGATCCTACCGATCGGTTTTCGCTTTTCTTCAGGCTGGCTTAGTTGGCTGGCATTCATTTTTGCCCCCACGGCTGCGGCTGCGGGAATGCTTGCACAGATGACACACATAATGGATCTCCTCTTTTTATTGCGCTGGCGCGCCTTCGATGGGATAACCTTTGGCGAACCATTCCTTTAATCCGCCGGTCATGCTGGTGGCGTTGTAGCCTGCCGCCAGTAGAATATCCCTTCCCTGCTGACTGCGATTCCCGGACCGACAGACAACCAAAATTTCCCTGTCTTTTGGCACTTCGCTGATTCGCGCCTGCAATTGGTCCAATGGAATGAGCGTGGCATTGGGCGCGTGATACTCGTCCCATTCCTCCTGGGTTCGGACATCCAAAACGAAGGCATCACCCTGATACATCTGATAAGCTTCGTCCACGCTGATATCGCGTGCCAGTCCGCTGTCGCTGCTGCCCCCGCCGGCCAGCGCGATCAAATAGATGATGAATGCTACAAAAGCCAGCATTGCCAATTGCATGGATGGGCGGCGTACTAAAGCGGATAATCCGCTGCGGGTATTGATACTTTTACTTTTTCTTCGAGGCATGTTTCCTCCAAATATTTGATTCTTCTTGCGTTTTCAGACGTGTGTCTGTAATACGGTCTTACACTGATCTCCAAATATGAATGGCTGGTTAATAATATTACCTGAAATTAAATTCCTCATAGTGAATATTACCAGACGGGACACCCGCATCCAGAAACTTCTTTTCAAAGGATTGCACCATGGGAAGCGGTCCGCACATGTAAACGTAATGCTCGTGGATGTCTTCTCCCACATTCTTCACGATATCTTCAACGGTCAATGAACCGTCTGTGGATGAAAAGCGAATATGGGTCTTTAAGCGGGGATTCTTTTTTGCGGCTTCTTTTATCTCATCCACAAAGATGGCTTCCTCGCGATGGCGAACAGTGTAGTGAAAATCCACATCGTAGGCTAGACCAGTTTCCAGGTCCCGTATGAACGAGAGGAATGGTGTCACACCGATTCCACCAGCGACCCAGATCTGCTTCCGCCCGCCAGATTTATAGTCGAACATGCCGTAAGCGCCTTCGATCATTGCATCTGTGCCGGCATGTAAATTACTGAAAAGATGACGAGTGAAATCTCCACAGGCTTTAATGGTGATGCGCAGTACGTTTTCATGGGGCGCGCTGGAAATGGTAAAGGGGTGAGATTCGTTTAGTTCCTTGCTGCCCAAAAAACGCACAAATAAGAATTGTCCCGCGCGTTGTTTTTTGATCGTGTCTTTCTTTGCGCGCAAGACCACTTCGGTGGTGGCATTATTGGGATGATTCACGGCTTCCACCGTGTAAGGCAGATATTTCTTGAAGTATTGTCCGAAGACCTCGGTGTAAAGATAGCAGATCGTGCCAATAATAAAGAAGATCTGCACCCAGTTGATTGCGATGAACGCGCTAAGCGCCTTTACCGTCAACGAGTGAATGAAGCCGATAATGAAAAAGATGCCGATGTAACGATGTAGTTTCTTCCAGCCTTCGTATGTGTTGCCGGTCAACCTGCTTAAAAATGGAATACGCGGCGCGAGTGTTGGCAGGACAATTGCCACGATTCCCAAAAATGCGATCATCCCCAGATAATTTCCAAGGCGTAAGTTCACAATGGTAATGGGCACCGTCAGCAGATGAACGAACATTAATAGAAATGCGCTTGTGGATGTCCGCCGATGCGTGATGTACATCTTGTCCAGGCCGCCGAAGAATGGCTCAGCCCATTTTGGCCGCGTGGAAATAAACAACGAACAGGACATTAGAACGATCACCACCGAACCAAGCACCTCGCCCGCATAAGCGCGCGCATAATTCTCAACGCCTTCCTTAATGGGAGGAAACACCAGCCAGATAATAACAGTAAGAAAAACAAGCACAATGATCGTCAGGTTGCCAAGGTTGCGTTTCATATTTTCACTGCCTCAATAAATAACTTGCCCTACGGCTATGTTCAACCAATTTGTATAGGGTGAGTGAATCAACAGCGATGCAGTTTATCACTGCATCGCTGAAAGTTTCCCGTAAACTAAAATGAGTCAACGGCTGTTTGTTTGTCTGTAAAGACATCAAAGAACTCTGAAAACCCGACCATTTCGAACACATTGGTGATCTCAGGGCGCGGGTTGAGTAATTTCAAGTTTATTTTTGTTCCGCCCGCGCTGTGAGGGCGGTCCATGGACTTGAGCGTCGACCATCCCTGTTCAGGGTCGGGCAAAGCCTCGCCGCGGATCATTAAAGTAATGGTGTTCAAAGAAACCAGCCCTGCGCTGGAAATGTAAGTCAGGTCGGCAAGATCCAACAATAAGTGCTTTGAACCAGACTCAAAAACCTCGCGCGCCTTTTTGATCAGGCTTTGATACGATTGTCCATCCAAATGGCCGGCAACGCTGATGATCGTAACAGGGACGCGGCCTTGTGCCTGTGTAACGGTAAGTTCCATTTGTATGCTCCTCTGAAAAGATTGATGGCAATTATAAACCTGCTTTGCGTGCCAAACGCGTCAGCCGGTGATCTATCTCGGTCAGCCAATGGTTCCGAATGTATGCCGGCAGGTCGGCGCGTTCAACTTCCCTGCGCGCCGACTTCGCCCATTTGATCGATGTCTTTACATCACGCATTTTATGTTCATAATATTTTGCCAGCTCAATGTGGGCATAAATGTGACCTTTTCTCGCCGCTTCCTCCCACAGCCGAAGAGCCCGATCCACATCCCCGCGTTTTTTTTGCAGGATGGACAAACGCTTCACTGCCACGCCGAAATCTGCTTCTGTCACCCCAAGCTCGAGTCCACGCTCGAACAGACGGGCGGCCTCATCCCAGTGACCGAGGTCTTCATATAATTTTCCAAGCGCGATGAAATCCAGCCCGTGTTCTACGCGGCCGCTGTATGGGTCAGCCAGTAATTCGCTAACGTGACTGAGCAAAGCCGCCATCGCCACCACATCCATTGCGTTGTGATAGAACACACCGCCCAGCGGACGTGCATCGCCAGTGCGCAGATAATC
>JABFSL010000042.1 GCA_013140605.1 Anaerolineales bacterium | reverse complement strand
TGTATTCATCCACCACCCGCAGCAACTCATGGATACAGGCATATTCAGGCGCATTCTTGTCTGTGCTGGTGCTTTCCAATGCGATCTTGGCTGACCCGCGCACGATCGGGGTGGTGTCGCCGGGGAAACCCTGGGCACTCAACAGTTCGCGCAATTCAAGTTCCACCAATTCGAGCAATTCGGGATCATCCATCATGTCCACTTTGTTCAAGAAGACCACGATGGAAGGTACTTCCACCTGACGAGCGAGCAAGACGTGCTCACGGGTCTGGGGCATCGGACCATCGGGAGCTGCCACTACCAGAATGGCTCCGTCCACCTGAGCCGCGCCGGTGATCATGTTTTTGATGTAGTCGCGGTGACCCGGCATGTCCACGTGCGCATAATGGCGCTTGTCGGTTTGGTATTCCACATGCGCGATGTTGATCGTGATCCCGCGCGCTTTTTCTTCCGGCGCGTTGTCGATCTGATCGTAAGCTCGGAAATCCGCCTGACCGGAAAAGCCCGCTACTTTGGTGATCGCCGCTGTCAATGTCGTCTTCCCATGATCGATGTGTCCCATCGTCCCAACGTTCAGATGCGGTTTACTGCGGTCAAATTTTACTTTCGCCATTATTTCTACTCCTTTTATAAATTAGACAAGAATGCTTTTCAGCAACTGAGCCCTCAACGAGACTCGAACTCGTGACCTCACCCTTACCAAGGGTGTGCTCTGCCAACTGAGCTATGAGGGCTTAACGTGCTGACCGAAATTTTTCGGTAGTGGGCGGTGAAGGATTCGAACCTCCGAAGTCTTCTGACAACTGATTTACAGTCAGTCCCCTTTGGCCACTTGGGTAACCGCCCGGGATAAATTATTTTGCTGATCACCAACCGATATTTCTTCAATCAGCGACCACAGAGCCGACGACGAGAATCGAACTCGTAACCTCCCGCTTACAAGGCGGGTGCTCTGCCGATTGAGCTACGTCGGCGATAGATTAAGCAGGCCGATTATACCAAAACAATCCACAGCGTCAATGATTTATTGCTCTTTCATTGAAAACCCATTCGATGAAGATCCAAACCTTGACAGCTAAAACCTTTGGATGTATTATTAGAACATAAGTTCTAATATGGATAAAATCCTGTGGATAAATCAAACCGTTTCGCCTTGATGATTGATGCATTGACCGAACTTGCTGAAGAAGAGCAGGCACATCACGCTTCGCGCCCATCGATGCCTGGTCTGCCATCACTAAGATCGGTTATCGCTGATGCATCTCCCCTTCCCCGCGAGGCTATACTCCTTGGTCTTGCAGAAGATGGTTTGCCTGTCCTGCTGAATTTATATGATCCAATTCCTGGACCACTTTTAATCAGCGGAGACCAGGCCAGCGGAAAAACCGCTCTCCTACAAACAATTGCCCAAGGCGCAGAATTACTGCATGCCCCATCTGAAGTTCAATATGGAATTATCACACCATACCCAAGTGAATGGAATAATTTTCACAGCAATCAAAACAGCACAGGCATATATGCCACCAAGGATAGTACCACACAAGATCTGTTGCACTCTCTCGTCACCTGGGCGCATAATAATAAAGGCGATAAACAATCAGTCCTATTATTAATAGATGATCTTGAATCTTTCATAAAATTGAATCAGCAGGCCGAGCAGGACTTGCGCTGGCTTTTACTGCGCGGTCCAAGCCGCCGAGTTTGGCCAATCATCACCATCAACGCAAGCCATGCACAAAATGTAAAGGATTGGCTTGGCTCCTTCCGTACTCGCTTATTTGGCTGCACTCGCGATTCGAACGACGCACAATTACTCACGGGCAATTCGAAAGCAACACTCAGCCAACTAATATCAGGTTCACAATTTACCATGCGAGAAGGCAATAACTGGCTTAACTTTTGGGTTCCTTCAATTGATTAGAAGTTATAGAGAAAGGTAGAACATCATGCATACTGGATTGTTATGGTTTGACAATGACCCCAAAACAACTTTGAGCGTAAAGATCCAAAAAGCAATGGAATATTACAGTAAAAAATTCGGGCGAATTCCTGATATCTGTCTGGTACACCCGAGCATGCTGGGTGATGATCAAAAACAACTTGCATTGGGAAAACTTACCATTCGCCCCTATCGGCCTGTGATGCCCGGCCACCTTTGGATTGGCGTTGAGGACCAGAAGTAATGACATAGCTTCGCCATTCTCTATATCATTACAATGTCCTATGCACCCTCTCGCGGAACTGGCCCGCGGGAGGGATTTTTTAATCCACCGCCACCACAAATGCAATGGCATGACTCTCTGTATGACTCAAACTCACAGACCAATGGGATAGTCCCAACTTATTCGCCAATCTCTCCCCTTCGCCATGTAAATATAAATGCGGCGCATGTTTCTCATCGCCTCTTATTTCAATGTCCAGCCAGCTTACATCACCGATCCCGCAGCCCAATGCTTTTGCTGTTGCTTCCTTGGCCGCAAACCGCGCCGCAAGAGACTCAACCCTTCCCCCGCATTCCTGTTGTTCCACTTCCGTAAAAATACGGTTGATAAACCGCCCCCCATGACGGTCTATTGCTTCACGAATGCGCGCGATCTCGATCAAGTCAACGCCAGTGGATAGATTCATAAAAACTATTACGGCCCCGCTGTCGAAATCACAAGGCGGTCCGGATCAATAAACTTGCGTGCCGTCTCCAACACATCACCACGTGTAACAGTGCGAACCATATCAGCATAACGGTGATAATAATCCAACCCAAGCTCGTAGCGCTCGATACTTAGCAAAGCGCTCACCACACCGCCATTTGATTCCAAAGAAAGCGGCAAACGCCCTATAAAATTCGCCTGACTGTCAGAGAGTTCCTTCTTTGTCACGCCATCTTTAACAAAGCGGCGCAATTCCTTCTCGATCAGGTCAATCGCCTTTTTTAAATTTTTTGGGTTTACACCGGCATTCACTTCCCAGGAACCGGGGCCGATCCCCGCGCCCATGCTCGAAGAGGCATAATAAGCCAGCCCGGACTTTTCACGAACCACCTCGCCAATACGACCCATCATGCCAAACTGCCCAAGCACTGAATTCCCCAAAGACGCGGGCATATATTCGGGAGAATTGCGCTGCGGCCCAACCATACCGATCACCAGATCGGATTGTGATTTGCCCGCAAGAGTATGATGATGCCTGATGGTTTTTTTGACAGGCTTATGCGCGGGCATCTCCTTCGCTCGTACCTGACCTGGAACCTGCCAGCTTCCTAAAAAGCGACTCACTGCATCGACAGCTTTCTTCGGGTCGATCGCACCCACGATTGCAATGACCATGCCCCTCGGTCCGAAGTGGAGGCAATGAAATTCCTGCATATCCTTCCGCGTAATAGACTGGATCGTTTCCACAAATCCATCACCGGGCCTGCTGTATGGATGTCCATCAAACAACATGCGGTCAAACGCCATGGCCGCCATATCGGAAGTATCCTGCGCGCGCATGGCAAGACCGGTTAATAATTGCGCTCGAAGTTTTTCCACTTCAGGCTTGGGAAACGTCGGCGTTCGCATTGTTTCAGAAAGCAGACTCAGCAAAAGCGGAAGATCTTCCACAAGGGATCGTCCGCCAAAGCTCGTGTTATGCACGCCCGAATCAAACCCCATGCTCGCGCCAACGGATTCGAGTTCATTGTAGATCGCGTCAAAGCTGTGTGTTTGCGTACCGCGCATTAAACAAGCTGCGACAAAATCCGCGAGTCCGAGTTTTTCATCGCTTTCAAAAATTGCGCCGGCGGGCAAATACCCGCCAATGCTAATGGATGGACTGTTGAAATTCGAACGCGCAAGAACTGTAATCCCATTTGAAAGCACCGCTCGGTAAATATCTTCAGGCCCGGGCAGGGATGGCTTCGCGGATCTAATTACTGATTTCACCATTATGCGCCCCTCCCTTTTGGAATATAAGTACCGATCACGCGGCTGTTTGACTGGAGATACATCTGCGCCACACGTTGAACATCCTTCGGCGTGACTTTGGCAAGTTTATCCAAATAGGTTGTGAACCATTCATACGAAGCGAACATTTCCACGTATCCCATCCAAAAAGCCTGGTTGGAAATATTCTCGCTTGAATATGAAAAAACCGCGCGCGCCTGTTTTACAGCGCGGACAATTTCATCCTTGGAAACCAAAACTTCCTGTAATTTTTGTATTTCTTTATCCAGGGCGGCGATCGTTTCTTCGGGCTTGCGCTTCGGGTGGTTGGTGATCGTGATCCGATAAAGGAATGGGTCGATGGTGGACTCTGACCAGCCAGACACATCGACCGCGTATTCCTTATCCACTAATGCGCGATACAGGCGGGATGTTTTATAGGAAAGGCCGCTCGCGCCTCCCAGTAAACTATCCAACACCTGAAGGGGAATATAGTCTGGATGTGTGGCATTTGGAAAGCGATAAGCAAATTGAATGAAGGTAGTTTCGCCGGGACCTTCAACCGATAACCGCACTTCCCCTTTTGGTTCAGGTTCGGGGCGTGCAAGCCGCGGCGGAGTTGCTCCTTGTGGGATTGAGCCAAACAATTCCTTAACCCGCTTAAGCATGGACTTGGTTTCGAAATCACCCGCGATTGCCAGCACCGCATTGTTCGGAACGTAATATTTGCGATAATGTTCGTACAGATCGTCGCGCGTGATGGTATGCAGGTCTGCCATATCGCCGATGATCTCGTGATGATATGGATGCACGTGGAAAGCGGTCTGCTGAACGGCCTCGCCCAACCTGAACATGGGTTCATTCTCGTGGCCTTCACGCTCAGAGATGATGACCGTTCTTTCAGAGGCGACTTCTTTTTCAGAATAAATACTGTTCGTCATGCGGTCGGCTTCAAGTTGAAGCGCAAGATCAATCTTATCTGCCGGCATGGTTTCGTAATATCGCGTTGCGTCGTGGGATGTAGCTGCGTTCCAACGCCCGCCTTCGCGTGAGATGGCTTTATCCAGCATGGATGACGGGAATTTCTTCGTTCCTTTAAATTGCATGTGCTCGGTCCAATGCGAGACGCCCGTCTTCCCTGTTGGTTCATCCTTTGAACCGACCCGATACCACAGCCACGATGAAATAATGGGCGCGGTGTGGATCTCTTTGAGCATGACCTTCATGCCATTTTTTAAAACACTTTGAGTGATCTGATCTGCCATTTAACTCCAATTGACCTCTTGCAAAAGTCTTTTTGCCACAGAGGGCACAGAGAAAAACAGAGTTTTAAAGGTTCTTCTCAAAAGACTCTGTGTGCTCCCCTGGCACCGCCCGCCACATCGGCTTCGCGACGCGATGCGAAGGGCAGGTGTGTGGCTAAATTACACCTACTTATACAAGAGGTCTAATAATATATGTACCGTTATTTATTCACGCAAACTTTCTGTCCATCCAGATTAAGAGCTTCGGGATTGATCATGCAATAGTATGGTTCAACCACCTGACGCAAGCCCACGAACGGATCATGCAGCTGTGTTTCATTTAAAGGAATATCAACATCCACATTCAACGAGACCGGCACAGTGGTATCCACAGGGACGGTCAAATTTAACACAACAGGCAGGGTCGTTCCCTGGGGCAGAACAATGGTTGCCAACGCTCTTGATATATTCAAGCCGCCAGTGTTTACAGTGACAAGCGCATTACTGATCGTCACGTCCTGACTCAAAACCACGTTCGTTTGTTGGTTAAGTGCCAGATCAAATTTGACCGGGATCGTGGTTTGAACAGGAATTGTGCGCGTAATATGGGCGCGATCCATTTTTTCAAAATTTGTATATAAACCTCCGAGCACCCCGGTACCAATATCGGTGACAACATCTGTGGCGCCGTTAACATTCAGGGATGGGAGATTCATCCAGGTCGAAAATAGTAGAATGGCCAGAACCAAATTGATGGTAAGAGAAAGAACGCTCGCAATCGTCCAGATGGCGGGCCAAAAGTTAAACCTACGTTTCTTCGTAACAGGATCAGGCTCGGGCGCAGCATGATGCGTCACATCCTTTTTTACAGACGGCTCTTTTCTGGATTCATGCTCTGGCATAAAATCTGTTGTGTCATTCCTCTTTTTAGGGAGATGGCTGAGCGCAGATTGATTGCCCAATACGTTTCGCAAACGGGCGCTGGGATCTTTTTTGGGTTCATTGTTCATGGTGTCTCCTGTTGAAAAAACGCCGGTCGATGATGACTTACGCCAATATTAACACAGTTACAACCTGATAACTATTTTGATTTTTAAGGTCATTGGGAATTGCCATAATTAAACCATCAGTGCACGGATTTCACGAAAGCACGGAGAAAAAGCGGGGGGTATGGGTTTCTCATGAAAGTCTAATGTGGTCACGGGTAACTTTTTCAATTCCTGTTCGACTTGTAGGATAATGAAATAATTATAAAAGCATGATGAGAATCCAGTTTTACAGCTTGTTGATTGTATAATTCCCAAATATAATCGTACAGTTTTTGTCTTATTTGACGGAGGTTGAAGTGAGTGAGAAAATTTATTCTGTAGCAGTAATAGGAGCGGGCCCGGCGGGCTTGTTCGGCGCGCGCGAATTGGCAAATCAAGGCGTTCGTGTTGCACTTTTTAATCGCGATATTAAACCGGGCGGTTTGGCCGAGTATGGGATTTATCCTGAAAAGCATATGATGAAGGAAGGGTTGCGCAAGCAGTTCCGCGGCGCGATGGATAACCCCAACCTTGAATATTACGGCAACCTTGTTGTCGGAGACAATGGCGATATTACGCTCAATGAATTGCGCGAACTTGGCTTTGATGCTGTGCTTGTCAGCGCGGGCGCGCAGGGAACCAAATGGCTCGGCCTGCCCGGCGAAGAACTTGAAGGCGTGTATCACGCCAAGGAAGTTGTATATGCGTACAACAACCTGCCGCCTTACAGCCAGAAAAATTTCCGCTTTGGAAAACGCTGTGCCATCATCGGCGCGGGCAATGTGATGGTGGATATTGCACGACATCTGATCAACGTCCAAAAAGTGGACGAGGTCATCGCAGTTGTACGACGCGGCCCAAATGAAGTAAATTTCACCAAGGAAGAAATGAAGCATCTGATCTCATATCTGGATCTGGATGAATTCGAAAAGGAAATGGCGCGGGTTCAGCCTGTCGTGCAAGCGATCAATCAGGACCTGGAAGCTGGTCGGCAAAAAGTGTTGGATGCTCTCGCGAAGGCAGATCCCAAAACCAGCGAGGCCAAGTTTCATTTTGACTTCCTCGCCTCGCCCACTGCGATGTTCGGAGAGAACGGCGCGCTGACCAAATTGGAAGTGGAGGATAACATCCTCACTGAAAGAGACGGAAAGATCAGCGCAAAGGGAACAGGCGTCAAACGCACCATTGATGTAGACACGGTCATCTTCGCCATCGGCGATAAAGTGGACGAATCCTTTGGCCTGCCGACTGAATGGAACGAGTTCATCAAAAACAAAGAACCGAAATTCCCTGTGGACGGCATCTCCTATGAATCCACAATTGACGGTGTATTCGTAGGCGGATGGTCACGCAAAGCCAGCGAAGGTTTGGTCGGTTATGCGCGCAAAGATGGGACCAACGCCGCCAGAGCCGTCTGGGACTATCTCCAGACCATTCAGCCCGCAAACGCCAGCATGGACGATGTCACCGAAAAGATGCGCGGGTTAAGCAAGCCCGTCATCATGAAAGACGACATCAAACGGCTCGAAGCGGTCGAAGCTGAAGAAGCCAAGAAACGCGGACTTGTGGAATTCAAGTTCTCCAGAAACGAAGAAATGCTTGAAGCAATGGAATTGATCGAAACAGCGTAAGCTAAAACCAAATCTCCGAGTTCTTAAAGAACTCGGAGATTTTTTGTGAGGAACCATGAAACTATCTACCAGTCGGGTCCATGCTGTGTTAGGCCGCCCCGAGGTTCTGGGGAACAGTCAAGAGCAGGAAGCCCTGATAGGGAACGGAAATGAGTTCCTAAGCCGCTAGCCTCCGGACAACTTCACAAAGCAGTGCATAAAACTCCACCACAGAGGGAATATTAACGCGCTCTCCTGGCCTGTGGAGATAGTGGATTTCTGGACCCAGAGAGAGAACGTCCAGACCTGGGATGCGTTGTTGGATGGTTCCGCATTCGACGCCTGCATGTATCGTAGCCAAGATAGGCGCTCGGCGGAAGAGATCCTGATATGTGGCTTGCACGATGGCCAATAGGGCAGAATCGGAGGGGAGACGCCATGGACCTATGACTGGTGGGACAATGGCGAATTCGGCCCCGGCCAACTGGGCGACGGATTCTATCGAGGCTACGGTCTCTTCTTGAGCGTCAGCTACTGAAGATCGGGATAGGCAGTGAACCTCTACAACATCGTCTCTCAAGGCGACAATCCCCAGGTTGTTGGATGTCTCAACCATATCGGGAGCGTGTTGCTCCATTGCGACCACCCCTGAAGGGACAGCAGTGAGGAGGTCAAGCAGCCGATCCCGGCTCTCGTCGCTCCAGCACTTGATGCCTTGCAGATCGATATTGGCCGTGGAAAGGGAAAGCCCGGGGTCGGTGAGGGAAAAACGGCTCGCGAGACGAGAGCGGGCGTCAGCAAGGGCTGCTTTGAAGGAATGAGCCTCGGTGGGCGGAAACGAGATGGTCGCATGTGCCCAAATGGGAATGGCATTGACCGCGTCGCCGCCTTCAAGCGCGCAGAGACGGAACGGGACATCCTTAGCAAGCCTCCTAACGAGCCAGACCATTCCCTTGATGGCGTTCAGCTGGTTCTTGTGAATGTCTTTACCTGAATGCCCACCGCTGAGCCCCGAGAGAACAATATCTACGACAAGCCAACCCTCAGGAGATGGTTGAGCGGGGGCAGGCCAGCGAAGGATAGTCCAGGTAGCCCCGGCGCATCCAACACACAGTTCGCCTGCGGTCTCATGGTCAAGGTTCAGCATCACATTAGCCTGAATTAGGCTGGGGTCCAGTTCGTCTGCGCCCTTGAATGTGGTTTCTTCCTCGACAGTGAACAGCAGTTCAAGGGGGCCGTGAGGCGTGGCTTTGCTCTCAGCGAGGCACATCGCCGCAGCTATCCCGATCCCGTTATCCGCGCCGAGGGTGGAAGATGGGGCTACTATCCAGTCTCCTTCGCGGAGAATCCGGATGCTGCCCGCGGCGGGATCGGAAGTGCTATCGTCGGAGCGGACACATACCATGTCCAGGTGGGCCTGCAACGCGACCGTTCGCGAGGCGAGCGAATCCATAGATGCGGGAACGTAAACGCAGATGTTCCCGGCGGTGTCTCGGCGAGACAAGAAGCCTTGAGTGCTCGCCCAATTGGCAAGCCATTCAGCGATTGCGGACTCTTGTCCGGACGGCCTGGGGATTTCAGTAATGCGCGAGAAGCAGGCCCACAGAGCGGCAGGCTCAAGACCAGCGAAGATGTTTTTGGGTGTCATAGATAGCCTTCCGAGTGCGAGGGTATTTTAAGCCCGCTTTCCTAACTTGAATTGCACACAGATAAAAATCATTAAGTCCACAATAAAGATATAAATGATAAAAACCGCTATTGGCAAATGTCCACTCCTTTAACGTTAGTAATGTTAAAGTAACGCCAAAGCAAGTTGCCAGCCAAGGCCATGCAACCTCCGTTTCTGGATGTTTATAGGCCTTAACCAGTGTTGGTAGTGCAGCCAGACCATCAGCCACGATGCTAAAGAAAATAGCCACATTACCAACCTTTGTTATCAGCCAAATAATCAGACCTACCAAAGACAAAAAGCCACATGCTAAATCAAACCTTGTTAATTTCCATTCGGCATTTTTATTGGTAAAGGAGGCGATAAAAGTTAAAAGAGGCAGAAAACCAGTACTAAAAGTCATTAATGACTCTAAACCCACCCCTTGTTTTATTTGGGCTGCAAAGGCAATCATCGGAGCGATTGACCATAATAAAAAAGAGACTCTATTAGGTTTGACATTCCCCTTAATTGTGTCCCATACATACGCGAAAGCACCTGTAGTGCCAATTAGAGTGCCAATTATTACGAAATTTTGATTAAGCATATTCTGATTCTGCCATTTTAGGAGGTAAAAACTATCAGCATAATTCTGACAAGTGCTTTCTAACGGTTTGCGTTCGCGGACTAGCCCTACGGGCTGTGGCACTGGGTGGGCGTAGACTCTGCTTGGGAGCAGAGAAAACTCGAAGCCAGCCTGCCGAAGGTGGCGGACTGTCCAAGGAAAAATGCTTTTAAAACGCGCAGGCTCCCATCTGTCGCTGTAACTGTGTTACGCGGAACAACCCTGCTGCTTTTCCTGTTTCGATAATTTCTACGGCTTAACCATGACTTCATAATGCGTAACTGTTGGCTCAAGCTCAAGAAGAAACTGCTCATCTTCAGGGTAATACTTAGCTTTCTCTATATTTGAGCCCGCAAACCTTTTTATGGCATCTTCGGATTCCCAGAGCGTAAGCAATAGAAAATGAGCTTTGTTTCCCTCAATCCTGCGTAGCACATACACGCCTAGATTTCCTTGTGTCGCGCGATATGCAGCAACACCTGTTTTGTTTAGGTAGTCAAAGTACTCATCGGCTTTCGATGCTTCAGTTATGCCGTGCCAAGTTCTCGCAATCATTAGAATCTCCTATACCATTTGAACAGAACCTTCGCTTGTGCATTTCGCATCTATCAGTTACCAATCACCTGCGTATTCGAGATTGTAAGGCTTTGTGATATTTTCCAGCCTCATGCGCCTGAGTTCCACCAATTGGCGGATATGGAGATTGTCATGCGCAACCCAACAGGCGAACATCTCTCCCGCACTGATTGTGCGGTAC
The DNA here is from genome assembly GCA_013140605.1 of Anaerolineales bacterium. Taxonomy (GTDB): domain Bacteria; phylum Chloroflexota; class Anaerolineae; order Anaerolineales; family Villigracilaceae; genus Villigracilis. The sequence continues at coordinate 89,712 of JABFSL010000042.1, read as the reverse complement.
TCCGTTGTAAAAGTTTTCCCCCAATCTGGATTCTGCAATTCATTGAGCCAGGCAAGTGATTTTTCACGTTCGGCAAAGAATTTTTCCAGCATGTCAGCGAAGTTCTGTTCGTTATATTTTCGCTCTGTTACCAAACGATCGGAGTCAATCTCATGCCATTTTTCATTTTGGCGGTAAAGAATGAAATCGAGATGTTCTCGAAAATCTTCGCGCTCTACATCGTATAAGTGACACACCGCCTCGAGCATTGACCACGACTCCGCACTCGGTTTGAGGCGTGCTGCCTCTGGTGCGACTCCCGACAATAAAGCACGGATCATCTCTGTGCTATTTTGAAGTTCCTGATAAAGAATGCTAAATTCCATGTTACCTCTTTTGACTGTCTTCAAAGTTGCACTTGATACTTGAATCTGCGAAGAGAAAAATGGATACACAGAAAATGAAAAGATTTTTTCAAGTTTTCATTACACCCGTTTTTTATACACCCTCATCGCAAAGACATAAGCCACGAGCATAATCCCGACGCACCACGCGAGCGCAATCCAGATATCATTGCCCACCGGCTGACCTGACAGCAACGCACGGATGGTCTCTATTATCGAGGTCACAGGCTGATTTTCGGCAAAGACGCGAACGGCCAAAGGCATCGTCGCGGTCGGCACAAATGCCGAGCTAATTAACGGCAGGAGGTGAATCGGATAGGCAATTGCAATTGCGCCATCCAACGATTTTGCGGACAACCCGGCAATCGCCGCAATCCAGGTCAAGGCCAGCGAAAACAGCGCGAGTATACCGGCCACGGCAAGCCATGACAATACGCCTGCCGGCGAGCGGAAGCCCATCACGAGCGCCACGAGAATGATGACGACAACCGAAATCGTATTGGACACCAGTGAGGTCAGCACGTGCCCCCACAGCGCGGCCGAACGCGCAATCGGCATGGAGTGGAAACGCTCGAATATTCCCCGTTGCACATCGGTAAACAGGCGGAAAGACACATAGCCTATACTGTTTGCAATGGTAATCAGCAGTATACCGGGCAACAGGTAATTCACATAGTTATCCGTGCCGGTTTGAATGGCGCCGCCGAACACATAGACGAACAACAGCATAAGCGCAATCGGCATGATGGTGGTCGTGATGATGGTATCCATGCTGCGGAAAATATGGCGCATGGAACGTTCAAGCATGACGCCCATGTCGCTGAAAAAATAGTTCTTTATCGTTTCCATTTACTTTTCCTCTTTCTTGCCGACGATTGCGAGGAATATTTCCTCCAAGCTCGGCTGTTTTTCAATATATTCCACCTTTGCGGGCGGAAACAGCTTCTTCAGTTCCGCGAGTGTGCCGTTCGCGATAATTTTCCCTTCATGCAGAATGGCAATTCTGTCGGCGAGCTGTTCAGCTTCGTCCAAATACTGTGTAGTCAGAAGTACCGTCGTGCCGTTATTAGCAAGCTCTTTGACAGTCTTCCAAACCTCGATACGCGCTTCGGGGTCAAGCCCGTTAGTGGGCTCGTCGAGGAAAATGATCTGCGGTTTCCCTACCAGGCTCATGGCGATGTCGAGTCTGCGGCGCATACCGCCCGAATAGGTGGATACTCCGCGATCGGCAGCGTCGGTCAGGCCGAAGCGGTTCAGCAGATCATCCGTGACCTGATGCGGATCTTTGAGATGCCGCAGCCTGGCAATCATTATCAGATTTTCCCGACCAGTCAAAATTTCATCCACGGCGGCGAATTGCCCGGTCAAGCTGATCGACTGCCGCACATCGTCGGGCTTTGCCGCAACGTCGAAGCCGTTGACGCTGGCAGTTCCGCTATCCTGTTTGAGCAGCGTGGTGAGGATTTTGACAATCGTGGTCTTGCCCGCACCGTTGGAGCCGAGCAGGGCGAAAATACTGCCTTTTTCCACCTCAAAATCGACACCCTTTAGAACATGAAGTTTCTTATAGGACTTTTGCAGCCCTTTCACTTGGATTGAATTGTTTAGCATATTCTTCTTCTCCTTAGGGTCTGTAAATTATTAACTTCCCGCAATGTCGTTGCGAGCCGCCGCTCTTGGTCTTTGGCGGCGAAGCAATCTCCGTATCAGCGAGGGGATTGCTTCGGGCGAAGAGCAAGTGCGCCTTCGCAAAGACATGGTTCGGCGGCAGGTGAGGGAAATTATATTTTTACGAACCCTTAGATAACAGTAACTTTTGATAAATCGACTCCCAAACCTTTGAGTGCGGCGTAGGTCAGCTTATCCATCATGGCACCGTCAAAGTTAATGGCTTTGATGGCACGGTAGTATTTATTCGTCAAGGCAAACGACGGAAGGAAGGACACATTTTTAAATGTTGCGCCTTTAAACGTAACTTCCTTCAGCTCCACCCTGTCAAAGTGGACGCCAATAAAGGTCATTCCGTCCAGGCACTGCCCTTGCAGGTCACAGTATTTGAAGTCCACACCGTTGAAGGTACACTTCTCAAAGACTATTTTCCTAAGGTCGGTAGCCGTCAGCTTTACGTCAACCAGTTTTACATCGCTGAATTTTGCCCCGCTCAGCTCTGACGCGTTGATTTGGGTGCGCACAAGAATGGCTTTGTTGAAGCTTGCACCCGTAAAGTCACTCGCGTACAGGGTGCAATCTGTCAGATTTGCCCCGTCAAAATTGACTTCGCGCACATCGCTGGCCTTAAACGAGCTGCCAGTTAAGTCTGCGTTTGCAAAATTGGTATCACGCACATCGCTGCCTACAAACGAGCTGCCAGTCAAGGCTGCACCTGCAAAGTTGGAGTCGTGCAATGCACTTCCTTCAAATTTCCCTTTATGCACAGTAACGCCTGCAAAGTCGCTCTCTGGCAGGTTGCTCCCGCTGAAGTTTATTAGCACCTGCCGCTCCAATGAGCGGGAGAGACTAGCGACCTCCTGTACCGTTTGTTCGATGTCGCCGATACTGTCAACGGTCATCGCAAAGGCCGTTTCATCGTCCTTGCCTTCGGCCTTGAGTTCACGGAACCGCTCCTGCAAATCGGAGAGCAGATCGGCCTTTAGCTCGGCGACGCTTTTTACTCCATCATAGGGTGCAAAAACGCCATCCAAATATTGGTTTAATTTCTCGTTCATAACATCACATCTCCTTTACAATAAGTTATCGAGTACGCGCTTTGCGTATTCCCAGTTATCTTTATTTTCAGAATACGCCTTTTTACCTCTTGCGGTGATCTGGTAATACCGTCTTCTGCCGCCCTGGGACTCATCACCCCAATAGGAAGTGATACAGCCGTCACCCTCCAGCCTCTTTAGACTTGAGTACATGGTAGCTTCCTTGAGTTCATACTCACCGGAGGAATTTATATGGATCAATTTCGATATTTCATACCCATATTTGTCACCGCTTAGCAATAACTTCAGGATAATCGTATCGGTATGACCTCTAAGGAGGTCTGAGGAGATTTTGTTGGGGGTTGTTGACTCATCCATAGGTACAATATACATCAAAGTACTATGTCTGTCAATGTAGTTCGGTCATTTGGGTACTTTGTTGTATTCCCCCATTTTCAAGCTTGATAGCAGTCGTTTCCTTCAGAAGCAAAACATGGCTCGAAGTAGTCGAGCGGAAGAAGCCAAAAAAACGTGGACTCCTGGAATTCAAGTTCTCCAGCAACGAAGAAATGTTGGAAGCAATGGAATTGATCGAAACAGCATAAGTTAAAACCAAATCTCCGAGTTCTTGAAGAACTCGGAGATTTTTTATGAAGGGATGGTGATGATGTCATCTACTTCAAGCTCCAGTCAATATTCCCAATACAATTTTATGGGTTTGGTGCTTTTGGAACATATTTCCTTGCCAAAAATTCCATTTCATAAACCAAGCGTAGAAGTTCCGCCGTAAAAAACAAAGTGCTTTCTACTCGTTCTCTTGGAGGTGTTGCTAATAAATGCGTAGCCTCATTTCCATTTTCACGAATTAACCCGACCCATATTTTCATAGGAGGGGTTATATATCCTAACCCCTCAAGATGTGTCAGATATGCCGCAAAGGTATCTCCTTCCTTGGCACCCTTCTCAACAGCAACATGCATTAATATTTTGCGGCACATAAGTTCGCAAGCAGTTATCGCATTAGTTGATATGCAATTCCGAGCTTCTGTATATGCAATCTTTACATCATCGGGCAATCCATCAATGATTGGCCCGAATGAAGCACTGGGATAAATAAGGGTATTGGATAATTGCACAGAACCTTCCCCACAGCTAGAACATAGCAACCACTTGACAACCCCATAACCGTTATTAAAAGCTGACACTACTGCACCAGACACATTTGTATTACAGTTAGCGCATGTATATACTAGCCATGAAGAATCATTACTTCCATCTGGGTGAACTATATTTCGGTGTCCCTGGTATTTTGGCATTTTATTTTCCTCGTTATTATTTAGTAGAAATAACAAAATTATTTGTCAATATTATTGATAATGCACACACCTTAACCGTTTGTGTAAGCAGTTCTGGGCAAATAAACATTGGGCATAGTATAAACCCAACTATTTAGAGTTTGGAGTTTTACACCTTCCTTCCATCATCCCCATATCCCAACTCCCTCAACACATCCTCCGTATGCTCCCCCATCAACGGCGGCGGGAGACGATATTCCACGGGCGTGTCGCTCATCTTCAACGGCGAGCCGACTAAAGGCAATTCACCAATGGTGGGATGATCCATTTTCACAAGTATCTCGCGTGATTCAGGTGCATTGTTTGAAGCGTCTCTCCGAAGAATTGACCAACCACGCCAGGCAGCACTACTCATCAGGAGATCGATAATGCCACCGTTAGAAATACATGTCTCACTCTTTCCAAACCGATGGAACCGAACAGCAATCCTTTGGTTTCCATAAAGAATTATTTCTTATAATGTAACGCAACAACTCCCGAACGAAACGTTTTTGACCCGACAAGTTTTAATGTAAGGTTCCTGCCCGTTTCGAACAAGCGGGGACCTTTTCCCGCAATGATCGGGTGAACGACAAAGTGATACTCGTCGATGAGATCCCATTGTGCAACTTGCGCTGCGATGTTCAGTCCACCAATGGAAATATTTTTTCCTGGCTGTTGTTTTAACTTCATAATCTCTTCTCGAAGATTTGAGTGGAGGAGCGTCGTGTTGTTCCACTCTACGCTCTTCAACGTCGTTGAAAAGACGATCTTTTGCATGGAATCGAATGTACGCGCGAATTCGTTGGTCACTTTCGTTTCCGATTGATTCACTGCGACATCGTGCCAGTACGGATACATCAAGTGATACGTGTTGCGCCCGAAAATTTCAACGCCTGAATCCCGCAGGAGCCCGGTGAAGTACTCGTGCAGTTCGTCGTCGGCGACTACCGATTCATGTCCGCAGCAGCCGTCTATCGTGATATTGATTGCAAAAATAACTTTTCTCATTTGTTGTTCTTCTGACATTATTTTAATCCTTTATTAACTGAAGGAAAGTGTGCCAACGCAAACATGAAGATTTCAAATGCAATGACTCTGAAATAGAAAATCGTTGGGCATAGTATAAACCCAATTATTTTTAGCATTAATTTTTATTCATCCCTTCCATCATCAAGATACCCCAACTCCCGCAACACCTCATCCGTATGCTCCCCCATCAACGGCGGATGTAGACGATACTCCACGGGTGTATCAGTCATCTTCAACGGTGAACCAACCAAAGGCAACTCACCAATCGTAGGATGATTCATCTTCACAAGCATCTCGCGTTCTTGCACAGTTGGCATGGAAAAGACCTGCTCAAAATTTTGAATCGGTCCGCATGGGATTTCGGCTTCGTCAAGTTTTGTCAACCACTCAGAGACAGAAGCATTCTTGAAAATAGAAGCCAGCAAAGAGATGATCTCAGCGCGATTTTCCACACGCCCGGAATTCGTGGCGAATTTTTCATCAAGTGCAATCTCGGGTTTACCAAGCATTTCACATAAGCGCGCAAACTGTTTATCATTCCCCACCGCAATCGCAAACCAACCGTCACTGGCCTGAAAACTTTGATACGGCACGATATTCGCGTGCGCGTTGCCGTGACGCTTTGGCAGTTTGCCAGAAATTAAATAATTACTGGCAACGTTCGCCAGCCAGCCTAATTGCGAATCAAACAATGAAATATCAAGATGCTGTCCGTGCCCTGTCAGCGTGCGCGCTTGCAACGCGGCGAGAATAGCAATGATCGCATTCTGCCCCGCGAACAAGTCCACGACGGCCACGCCTGTTTTCATCGGCTCGCCATCTGGCACACCTGTAATGCTCATCAATCCGCCCAGCGCCTGGATCATAAAATCATAACCGGGCTTATCCTTCATGGAACCCGTTTGTCCAAAACCTGTGATTGAGCAATAGATCAACTTTGGATTCAACTCATGCAGAGTTTCATAATCCAGACCAAATTTATTCAATGTGCCCGGACGGAAATTTTCAACCAGCACATCACTCCGCAGCGCGAGGTCACGCAATATCTTTTTGCCTTCATCGGTTTTCAAGTTGATCACAATGCCGCGCTTGTTGCGGTTGACGCATAAATAATACGCACTCTCCCCTCCTGCAAACGGCGGCCCCCAACCGCGTGTCTCGTCACCTTCGGGCGGCTCCACTTTGATCACATCCGCTCCCAGGTCACCGAGAACCATCGTACAATAAGGGCCAGCCAGCACGCGGCTTAAATCTAACACTTTGATTCCAGTTAATGCCTGCATGATTCTCCTGATCATTATGTCGTTGCGAGAAGCCGCTTTGCGGCGACGAAGCAATCTCCTCATCGTTGGAGGTTGCTTCGCAAAGAGCGCTCGCAACGACATGAACACAACATATGAAACGTGACCTCTATTTTAGCAAACCAATCATGAATGCGGCGGGATCACTTGGATTCGCGCCCGATCCGCGCAATGGGATTGATTTGGATTCGTTCGGCGCGTTCATCACGAATCCGATCTCTCTGCGCTCGCGCCTGCCTGCTGCCCAACCGGCTTTGATCGAATTCCCCGGCGGATTCCTGCTGCATACGGGCCTACCGAATTCCGGGCTGTCATCCGTGCTCAAAAAACATGGCGCACGCTGGAACCGCGCGGATATGCCCATCATTGTCAACTTGATGGCTGACCGTCCAGAAGAAACTCAGCAAATGGTAAGAAGTCTTGAAAACATCGAGAATGTCATGGCGATTGAGCTTGGCTTTGCCCCGCTATTGTCAGACGATATTATTCTATTGAATTTAGAAATGTGTGTCGGGGAATTGCCGTTAATATTTTCGCTGCCCACTGAACAGATATTGTCTTTAGGCCCAAAGTTGATTCAAAGTGGCGCGGCGGCGATCAGCATATCAAGTCCGCGCGGGGCGATGATGCGTGACAACAAACCAATTACGGGAAGACTGTATGGTCAATCGTTATTTCCGCGCTCGTTGGACATTGTCCGCTCGGCGGCGATGATCGGGATTCCAATCATCGGGGCTGGCGGTGTGTGGACAGAACAAGATGCGGCGGATATGCTGTCAACTGGGGCGATGGCTGTCGAAACAGATGCCCAGCTTTGGGTCCCGCATGATACGAGTGCGTCGCACCAGACGGGTGGATAAATCCAATAAAGCAGTAGAATCTACTCGGTCAGATTTCCTCATTAAGTAAGGTGCGACGCACCCCTTCATCCAAAATAAAAAAAGAGTCCCGCTTTTCAGCGGGACTCTTTTTGGTTGGTTATGATTTACAGAACTACGACGTCAGCAGCTTGCAAACCTTTGGGGCCTTTTTCGATTGTGAATTCGACTTTCTGGCCTTCCTGAAGGTTCTTGAAGCCGTCGCCCTTGATGGCAGAGAAGTGGACGAAGACATCCGGGCCGCCTTCACGTTCGATGAAGCCGAAACCCTTTGTACCATTGAACCATTTAACCGTACCGATTACACGATCAGACATTTTTTGCCTCCTACAGCAAATAAAAAAATAAGGTGACGCAGTATGTCTTTCATCGGGCGGTTAAACAAAACGACTCAAAGGTTGCGCTTTGAGCCTCGTCTTTTTACTTCCACAACGAAAAGCCACTTGCATCCTACGAGCGCAACTTTATCATGAAATTCTCATCTTGACAATTATTTTGTTGGCTCCAAAATTAGCACCGGAATATGCCGGTGCGCGGCACGGATTTTGTATAGATCGTAGCCCTTGTAATAGGAGACAGCCAGCCGCCAAAATCTTTCCCGCTCTTCACCAACGGCTTCACGAGCGACATATTCGCGTGATACTCCCTTCCATTCAACCTGACATTTCGGGTTGGCCTTGAGGTTGTAATACCAGGAAGGGTTATGGGCCTGCCCAAAGTTTGAGGCGATCAATGCGATTTGCTCGCCTTCGCTAAATCCATACAAAACAAGGGTGCGCGGTTGTTTGCTTTTTGCACCTATCGAGGTGATCCGAAACGCCGGTATTCCAACGAGCCAACTGGAGAAGAATAAACGTCCCCCGCTTATTTTCCAGAAAAAACCATCGACCCTGTGCAGGATGGGAGTGATAATGGCTGTGACTGATTTTTGCATAAAAATATAGAGCAAGCCGCGTTGGAATAAGTTGGGATGAGAAGACATTGGATTTATTTTTCCAGCCAGATGGTTACAGGGCCATCATTATGAATTTCCACTTCCATATGCGCTCCAAATTGACCTGTTTGAGTCGGCACGCCATGGGAGCGCAGCAATTCAACGAAACGATCCACCAATGGAGAAGCGGCTTCAGGTAATGCCGCATCTATAAAAGAAGGACGGCGTCCTTTACGAGTATCAGCATACAAGGTGAATTGTGAAACAACGATGGCTTCACCATTAACATCCAATACTGAGAGATTGGTCTTGCCTTGTTCATCTTCAAATATTCGCAAGTTCGCGGTTTTTTCTGCAAGGAACACAGTTTGCTCTTCCCCATCATCGTGACCGATGCCCAATAAAATCAGCAGACCATTCCCGATCATGGAAATGGTCTTTTGTTCGACAGCAACACTTGCGTGGGAAACTCGCTGGATTAATAGGCGCATGGGAATTTAGTCTGCTGGTCAACTAGTGGACTAGTCGACCAGCAGACTAGCGGACTAAGGTAATTGCATCGCCTCGCGTACTTCGATCATTGTCTGCTCGGCGATGGCGCGGGCACGGTTGGCGCCGTCGTGCAATATGTCTTGAATCTTGTTTGGATCGGCAGCCAGTTCTGCGCGTTTGGCACGGAAAGGTTCAAGATGTTTGTTAAGGTTATTGGCAAAACGAAGTTTGCAATCCACGCAGCCGATGCCGGCTTTGCGGCATTCGACATTGATCATGTCCACTTCTTCCTTCGGGGAGAAAAGTTTGTGCATGGTGAACACATTGCAAATGTCAGGGTTGCCCGGGTCAGTGCGGCGCAAACGCGCAGGGTCGGTAACCATTTCCTTGACACGCTTAACCGTCACTTCGGGTGTGGTGGCGAGTTCGATGTGATTATTCAAACTCTTGCCCATCTTATCCTTGCCGTCAATGCCAAGGACTTTCAGCACTTCGGTATGTTTCACTTGCGGCTCGACCAGCACCTTTGTGTGATAACGATAATTAAATGAACGCACGATCTCGCGCGCAAATTCAATATGCGGAGCCTGGTCAATACCCACGGGGACGATGTCCGTTTTATAAAGCACAATGTCCGCGGTCATTAACACAGGATAGCCGACCAGCCCATAATTAATATTTTCAGGCTGTTGGCGCACCTTCTCTTTGAAGGTCGGCAGATCGGTCAACTTGCCGAATTGCGTCACCATTGAAAGATAGGTGTGCAGTTCCATCACCTGCGGCACATGTGACTGAACGAAGACGATGGAATCTTCGGGGCGAATGCCCGCCGCGAGCCAATCCAACGCCATTTCCAAAGTATTCTGTTTTAATTCCTGCGTGGTCTCGACCGTGGTCAACGCGTGAACATCCACAATGCAGTAGATACATTCGTAATCATTCTGCATCGCAACATAATTATTAATTGCACCCAAATAATTCCCCAGATGCTGCTTCCCCGTTGGGCGCGCGCCCGAAAACACTCTGCCTTTTTTTGCCATTCTTTATCCTTCAACCATTTTATGAATAAGATTGACGACTTCGCCCGCCTCAGCGTGACGTTTCGTCTGTAATTTCGAATAGATCAAATTCCCGTTCACGCTGACCTCGAACCTGCCCCCGTCCGAGGGAATTAACGCCACCGATTCGATCAAGTGCTCATAATCCTTGAGTAATTCGTCCATCAGGCTCACGGCCCGATTGGTGTAATGTCAAACCGCGCAGTAGGTGATCTCGATTTTGAGCATGGAATTCTCCGTGATTTAGGTGACAGTCACTTTTAAAGTGACTGTCACCTTTATTAGAAAATTATAACATGGCGCGTCACAGGCTTGTCCGTGCCTGTCAATCACGCTATAATCTCAAGCGTTGTTCCGAAAGAAATGCAAGGAGAAAAAATGCCAGTCTATACTTATCGTTGTGAAGCTTGTGGTATCCAATTCGAACGCCATCAATCCTTCACAGACAATCCACTAAAGACCTGTCCCGAGTGCCGCAAGAAGGCGCTCAAGAAGGTCATCACCCCAACCAAGATCATCTTTAAAGGTTCGGGCTTTTACGCTACCGATCACAAGTCACCTTCGGGAGATACTTCCAGCGCGAAGAAATCCGACAAGGAAGAAAAGAAAAGCACATCGAAGGAATCTTCAACTGAAAGCAAACCTGCCGCGAGCGAAACCAGCAAAAGTTCGGAAAAATAAAGAAGCAAATGAAAAGAGCGAGACCATCGTCTCGCTCTTTTTTCTTAAGAGAATGCCTGGGTTTTTCGTACCAGCTTCAAGGTCCAGAAAGAAGCGAAGATCAGGGGGATGAGCGCGAAGGCCGCGCTGATATACGCCATCGTGTTGTATCCGAGCGCGGCGAAAATGAATCCACTTTCCAAACTTCCAAGCGCAGAGGCAAGCCCCACAAGCAAGTCATTGAAACCCTGCGTGCGTGCGCGTTCAAGCGGAGAAAGTTGATCGGCCAGCAAAGTGGAGCCGCCGACAAAACAAAAATTCCAACCAAGGCCAAGCAAAAATAATGCCACACCCAGCGGAAGAACATCGGGGGAGATCGTGGCCGCGATACACGCAATCACAAGCGTAGCCGAGCCGATCATGATGACAGGCCCACGCCCCCACCGATCCGCGAGACGGCCGGAGATGATGGAAAATGCATACATGCCAAACGTATGCGAAGAAATCACAAGCGAAATATCGGGCAGGCCGTGATTATGTCCGCGCATATGAAGTGATGTGATAACCATCACCAGCACCATCACCATTTGCCCCAACACCATGCTGATGACTGCGACTCTTGCGGCGGGCTGACGAAGAATCTCAAGCACGCTTCTTACTTGACCTGAACCTGCCACTGTTTCTGGGAATTGTTCCGCCACCTCTTTGCCGATCTCGCGCGGGTCGGGGCGCAATCCAAGAAACACAACGATGGCCGCAATTGCAAACAGTACGAGACTGACAAGATACGCGCCAGCCAGTTCATCAATTCCCCACGAACCGATCAGCGAACCAGCAGGCCCAGCCACGAACGGACCAACCACCGAGCCGACCGTTCCGCCGATAACCACGTTTGAAATTGCGCGTCCGCGATGTTCGGGACGATTCACTTCCGCCGCCGCAAAGCGTCCAAGTTGAACTGCTGCGTTTGCGATACCCATCAAGATCATGCCGAAAAGAAAGATCGCGAATGAATGGATCGCGATGGCATAGAAAGCCACACCAGAACCAACAACGCCGATACTTAAACCAGTAGTCAATCCGCCGCGCCGACCGATGGCATCGAAAACATATCCCCACATAAATGCGGCAAACGCGCCCGCTAAAAGATAAACAGCCGAAGGCACACCCGCCCAATTCGAATGCCCGCTGAGTTCCTTGCCAACAATGGAATTAAGTGTGGCAGCGGCGATAAACCCCGCCGAAGCGAGGGATTGTTGCGCGAATAGTATGGTGGTTATTTTGCGCGCAATAGATTCGAGATTTGTCATGTATTTTCCTGTTTTCAAAATAAAGCCGAGTATAACAAAACTCGCCTCGAAAAAATTTCGAGGCGAGTTCCACTTATTACTTATTACTTTACTTCTCGCGTCCCATCGCATCCATGACAGCCACGGAAGCGATCTGCACAATGGCATTCACATCGTCACCAGTTTGCAGGACATGCACAGGAGCGCCTACGCCGAGGAGAATTGGTCCAATGGCCTTGGCGTTACCAAGGCGGGCCAAAAGCTTGTAAGCGATATTCGCAGATTCAAGCGACGGGAACACCAGCACGTTGGCATCCTTGACCGCGCTGAACGGATAGCGCGATTCTGCGATCTCTGGAACAACGGCGGTATCGGCCTGCATTTCACCATCCACACGTAAGTCAGGGCGGCGGGCTTTGATCAACTCCACGGCCTTGCGCACCTTATCCGAAAGCGGATGGGGCGTGGAACCAAAGTTCGAGAAGGAGAGGAAAGCCACATGCGGGTCGATCTCCAACTTCTTGGCATAATCCGCTGCGAGGGCGGCAATGTCCGCCAGGTCTTCAGCAGTTGGGTCAATGTTGACGGTGGCATCTGTGAAGAGGAAAACCTTTTCTTCAAAGATCATAATGTATACACCAGCCGCACGTGCCACACCCGGAGCCGTGTGGTGAATCTGCAAAGCGGGGCGGATCACTTCGGGATAATCAAAGGTGAGGCCGGAGATAAACGCATCCGCGTCACCCATCTTCACCATCAATGAACCGAGGATATTGGGATCACGCGCCTTCTTGGCGGCATCACTCATCATCATGCCTTTGCGTTGACGCAGTTCATAATACGCCTTGGCATACGCATCGATCTTGGGGAACTGGTCGGGGTCAACGATCTCAGGCTTGTAATCAATGCTGAGATCGTTCAGTTGATCTTCGATCACGCTCTTACGCCCGATCAAAACAGGAGTGGCAATGCCTTCCTCTTGAATTTGATACGCGGCGCGGATGATCTTTTGCTCTTCGCCTTCCGCGAACACCACCCGTTTTGTACCGCCTGAGGAACGCGCCTTGTTCTGGAAGAAATAGCGGATGCGCTCGCCCTTGCCCTGACGATACGCAAGTTGTTCGCGATATTCATCGAGGTCGATCTTCTTGCGAGCCACGCCGGTTATCATCGCCATCTCAGCGACAGCGGGCGCTTCCCACAACAACACCCGCGGATCAAACGGCTTGGGAATGATGTACTCGCGCCCAAACTTGATACTCTCGCCGCCATACGCACGGATGACAGAATCCGGCACATCCTCTTTTGCAAGCGCGGCCAACGCTTTGGAAGCCGCAAACTTCATATCATCGTTGATTTGTCTCGCGCGCACATCCAGTGCGCCGCGGAAAATGAACGGGAAGCCCAATACGTTATTGACCTGGTTTGCAAAATCAGAGCGGCCTGTCGCAATGATCACGTCGTTGCGCGCCGCTTTCGCCAGTTCAGGCCTGATCTCCGGGTCAGGATTCGCCATCGCAAAGATGATCGGGTCCGCCGCCATCAATTTGACCATTTCAGGCGTCATCACATTCGCCACCGATAAGCCATAGAACACATCCGCGCCGCGCAGCGCATCGGACAGAGTCCGCGCATCTGTGTCAACGAGGAAGCGTTCCTTATACTTATTCATGTTTTCCTTGCGGCCTTTGTACACCACGCCTTTGCTATCGCACAACATGATGTTCTCGCGCTTCACGCCCCACTTGATCGCCAACTCTGCGCAGGAGATTGCCGCCGCACCCGCGCCGGAAATAACAATTTTAATCTCCTCATGTTTCTTTCCAACGATTTCCAACGCATTCGCCAGACCCGCGGATGAGATGATTGCCGTACCATGCTGGTCATCATGGAAGACGGGAATGTCCAGCATCTTCTTGAGTTCTTCTTCGATGTAAAAACATTCAGGGGCTTTAATGTCTTCGAGATTGATCCCGCCAAAAGTCGGAGAGATCGCCGCGACGATTTTAATGATCTCATCGGGGTCATGCGAGTTTACTTCGATGTCGAAAACGTCAATGTCTGCAAATTTCTTGAATAGCACCCCCTTGCCTTCCATAACGGGCTTGCTTGCCAATGCGCCGCGGTCACCCAGGCCTAAAATCGCCGTGCCATTCGAAACCACCGCCACCAAATTCCCCTTGGATGTGTATTCGTAGGCATCCTCTGGATTCTTTTCGATCTCCAGCACCGGTTCCGCCACGCCGGGTGTATAAGCCAGTCCCAGATCCCGCTGTGTATCCATCGGCTTGGTCGGCATGATTGAAATTTTGCCGGGTTTCCCTTTCAAACGGTGATATTCGAGAGCATCTTCACGAGTAATCTTAGCCATATTGCCTCCATTGGGTTTTTTAAACAATCCAAATTATTGCACGACTCGTCAAATCCACATAGTTCCATTTGTCACGATTCTATAAATGCTATTACCCCTCCGCCATGAAAAAGTTATGTTAACAATTCATGATTATCATGTATAATTCAAAAAATCCTTAGGGATTCCTTAGAAACTTCCGCCGCTCGCGGCCTTACTTGAAACTGACTGGAAAATGGTGCACGATCTCTCTCCCGCCAAAGGCGATGGGAGTTAATTTGTGAAGTCTATTTATGATTTTTTAGACAAGGATAGGCTTCACGCCCACACCTGCGCTGTACATGACGTAAACCGTCATTTACTTTTGAACTATCCCCACCCGCCTCAAACCGGACCTGGGGCCTGCTCAGCCAACCCAGACATTTTTCACAGCCAAGGCCGAACATCGGAAGCCTTGGCTGTGTACTTTAAATGAAAAAGATAACCGCCATCTCTGTCCAAAAGAAGAACCCCAATCGGGTGAACATCCACCTCGATGGAGAGTACGCTTTTGGAGTGGCGCGCATCACAGCCGCGTGGTTAAAAATTGGCGAAGAACTAAGCGATGAAAAGATCGCCCAATTACTGGCAGAAGACGCGCGCGAATGGGCTTATCAACAAGCCCTGCTCTTCCTGAGTTATCGCGCCCGTTCAGAAAAAGAAATACGGCAAAACCTGCGTAAACATGAAATGCCCGAAGAAGTGATCGAGGAAACCATCGAAAGACTTCGCAAGGCCGGGCTTGCCAACGACAATGAATTTGCACAGGCGTGGGTTGAGAATCGCAGCACCTTTCGACCACGCAGCCGCCGAGCCCTGGCAATGGAACTTCGCCAAAAGGGACTCGACGATGAAACAGTCCACTCCGCAGTTTCAGGAGTGGATGAAGAGGCTCTGGCCTACGAAGCTGCCCAAAAAAGGCTGGGCAGGCTCACAGGTCTGGAGTGGAACGAATTTCGCAAAAAGCTATCTGAGTTCCTCGCGCGGCGCGGTTTCCCCTACTCCGTCATCGCACCCATTGTCACCCGGCTGTGGAGCGAGACTCACACAGATGATCAAGCGAAAAATTTTGAAGATGAGGATATATCATGAACCCGCTAAGTATTATTATAGATATACTGGCGCTCGTTGTGGGTGTTATAGCTGGGTATTTTTTCCATCGATATCAAGCTGACCAGGCCGCAAAAGCCAGGCACGAAAAAGCAGACGATATTTTGAAAGCGGCAACTTCACAGGCGCGTCTGATCGAAAGCGGTTCGCGTGAAAGCGCCACCAAGATCGTACAAGCCGCCGAATCCGAAATGAAGGAACGCCGCATCGAGTTGAACCGCGAAACAGAGCGGCTTGACAAACGCCGCGGCGAACTTGACAGCCGTTTCGACAAAATCGAACAGCGCGAAGCAACATTGAACAAACGCCAGTCACAAGTTGACAAACGCGCCAACGATATTGACAAGCTGTACGAAGATCAATTCAAGAAACTTGAGCAGGTTGCGAATATGACTCAAGACGATGCCCGCAAGGATCTCTTTGCGGCGGTTGAAAAGGAAGCCCGCGGCGACATGGCACGCATCATCCGCCAGATCGAAGCGGAAGCGCGTGAAGAAGGCGAGAAACGCGCCCGCAAATTGATCGCGGATGCAATCCAGCGCGTGGCTTCTGAACACGTGGCTGAAGTCACCCGCGCCGTAGTCACCCTGCCAAGCGAAGAAATGAAGGGACGCATCGTCGGCCGCAACGGACGCAACATCAAAGCCTTCGAACAGGCCGCAGGTGTGGATGTGATCGTGGACGACACTCCAGATTCTGTTACCGTCTCCTGTTTCGACTCGGTGCGCCGTGAAATCGGCCGCCGCGCGTTATCAAAATTAATTCTGGATGGCCGCATTCATCCCGCGCATATTGAAAAGATCGTGGAAGATGAAACCAAGGCTGTTGAAAAGATTATCAATGAAGCGGGCGAGCAGGCGGCCTATGAAGCCAATGTCACTGGCTTGCATATCGAAGTCCTGCGCATGATGGGCCGTTTGAAATTCCGCACATCCTACGGACAAAATCAACTCGCCCATGCGGTGGAAGTTTCCAAACTGGCGGGTATTCTCGCTGCGGAACTTGGCGCAAACATCGAGCTTTCCAAACAGGGCGGATTCCTGCATGATATCGGCAAAGCCATGGATCACAACCAGGATGGCACGCACGCAGGCCTCGGCGCGGAATTTTGCAAACGCTACGGCGTCAACCCGATCGTGGTCAACGCCATCGCATCCCACCACCATGAAATTGATCAGGATACTGTTGAAGCGGTCATCGCTGAAGCAGCAGACGCGATCTCCGGTGCGCGCCCCGGTGCCCGCCGCGAAGATTTGGAAGCGTACATCAAACGCATCCGCTCACTCGAAGAAATGTCCATGTCCTTCGAAGGCGTACAGCAAGCCTTCGCCATTCAGGCAGGACGCGAAGTACGCATCCTCGTCAAGCCCGATCAAATTGATGACTTATCATCTGCAAGATTGGCGCGCGACATCGCCAAGAAGATCGAAGAAACGATGCAGTATCCAGGTCAGATCCGCGTGACGGTAATACGCGAAACACGGTCTACAGAATACGCCAAGTAAACTTTCTTACAGGGTTGTTACAAATGAAATCCCCCAAATTTGGAGATGCTAAAATAATGGGAATGAGATCCCTATCGCATCTCCAGAAATGGGGGATTGTTGTTGGCCTGACGGCAGTCTATTGGATCAGCGCAGCATGGCTCATCCAATTATATGGAGATGGCATTGTCATGTTAGCGGCAATTCCCATCATTGTGGCGGGATGGTTTTTAGGTATGTTGGGAGGCGTTACAGCTAGTTTGCTGGCAGTCATTCTTACCGCCATCCTTTTAATCGAATATGGTGGATATGCCTGGGAGTCTGTATTTTATGGTGGTTATCCATTTGGCAGCATTATTTTTATCCTTATAGGTGTGATCACAGGACGATTAAGACAAATTCTTGATGCCCGCCTGCAAACAGAAAATCAATTGCGCTCCCGGGAACGTTATCTCACTCTGCTCAAGATAACAACCAGTGATATTCTGAACATCAAAAAACCCGGTGAGAAGTATTACTTTCTACTTAATCACCTTGTAAACTTATTTATCGCCGATTATGGGTATCTCGTTCATTGGGATGCGCCCCAGGAAAAGACAGCTCTCATAATATCAACTGTACAGTCGGAGCAGGTCGATTCCAAAACCATAATGGAATCGGTGGCATCAGAAATAACAGAGTCGGTATTGCGAACCAGACAAATCCTGGCTGTTAATGATGTGCCAAATTCTCAGTACGCCGTCAATTCCACACTTTCCAAAGATTCTGCATTTCCAATTCAATCCATGCTCGGCATACCTTTTATTGCAAGAGGATATAAACTGGGCGCGGCTGTTCTCACATATAGCGCCCCACATCAATTCACACCTGAAGAGATTGAACAAGCGCAACAAGCCGGTGATCAAATTGCGCTTGTTCTTTGGACAGTTCAGCAGGAAGTTGAGATTCAAAAACGGCTTAGAGAAACAAATGCGCTTGCAAATATAGGGCGCGCCTTAAGCGAGACGGAACGTGTTGGGTTAAGTACGGTATTGCAGTTGATCGTTAATTCAACAAAGGAATTAATACCCTCAACAGAACAGGCTGTGATTCATCTTTTGGATGAAGAGCAGCAAATTCTCACAGCAGAGGCAGTCATCGGCTACGCTGAAGACGCCACGAATTGGAAAACAATAAAAATACGCCCCAACGAAGGCGTGGCAGGGCAAGTCATCGTCAAAGGTGAAACGATCAACATTACAGATGTTGGCACAGACCCGCGTTTTGTGGCTTTTGGTAACACGCCTCCTTCCTATCGTTCGCTCATGGTCGCCCCGGTACAAAGCGGCGAAAAAAAATTGGGCACCATCAGCGTGCAAAGTAGTTTGGTGGATGCGTTTACAGAAGATGAAACCCGCCTGCTCAGCGCGCTCGGAACGCAGGCCGCTATTGCCATTGAAAATGCGCATTTGCTGGAAAGCATTCAACAGGCTTTGAAAGAATCAAACGCCTTATACAGCATTAATCAAAAGCTGGTTGCATCGCTGGATCCGCACGAATTATTGCAGGATGCGGTGGAGTTGCTGCAAAAAAACTTCGAGTACTACCATGTTCAGGTTTATACCGTTGAGCCGCAAAACGGCGACTTAATTATGCACACAGGCAGTACTGAAATTGGCGTGAAACTAAAGGAAAAAAATCATCGCCTGCGCGCGGGCGAAGGCATCGTAGGGTATACAGCAGAAACCGGGTCCCCATTTTTTACAAATGATGTGGACCAAATACATTTTTTCGTTCGAAACCCATTACTGCCAGACACAAAATCAGAACTGGCTGTGCCTGTCAAAATTGACGGGCGTATCCTGGGGGTACTGGATATTCAACAGATCCCGCCGCGCTCACTTGGGCCACGCGATATTCAACTGGTCAGCGCGGTCGCAGACCAACTGGCCATCGCTTTGCAAAAAGCGAACTTATATGCCCACCTGCAAACATCCCTGCAAACCGAAAAAGCCATGCGCGATCAATTGGTACAAAATGAACGTCTCGCCACAATGGGACGCCTGCTCGCTTCTGTTTCACATGAATTGAACAACCCCTTGCAAGCGATACAGAACGCGCTCTTTTTGTTGCGTGAAGAAAAAGGGATCTCTCCGCAGGGAAAACAAGACCTTGATATCGTGCTTTCGGAATCCGAACGGATGGCTGCCTTGATCGCCCGCCTGCGCGCCACCTATCGTCCTGCTCAAATGGAGGATTTTCAACCAATGCAGGTCAACGACCTCATTGAAGATGTGTACGCATTGATCGCCACACATTTGCGCCATAATGAAATATCCTTTGAGTTTTACCCCGACCCGAACCTTCCAACCATCCCCGGCCTGGTGGATCAGATCAGACAGGTTTTGCTCAATTTGGTAATGAACGCCGCGGAAGCCATGACGAGCGGCGGCCGCCTGACCATTTCCACACAATACTTAATGCAGAGCGGGGAAATCCTTCTGAAAGTAGCAGATACCGGCATCGGCATCAATCCATCCATCCTGCACAGCATCTTCGAAGCGTTTATAACAGACAAGGAAACCGGTACCGGTCTCGGCCTGACCATTTCCTATGATATTGTCACCAAACACGGCGGGCGCATTCAAGCTGAAAACAACTCACAGCGCGGAGCTACATTCAGTGTGTGGCTGCCCATTGAAAAAAGGGAAAACCAATGAATATCAGCGGACACATTTTGATCATTGACGATGAACCGCTGCTGCGAAAAACACTGGCTCGTGTTTTGATACAGGCGGGCTTTGAAGTCACTACCGCTGAAAACGGCGAGCAGGGTCTCTCCTTATTGCAAAGTTCCAATTTCGACATGGCCTACATGGATCTGCGCATGCCCGGACTAAGCGGGCTGGATGTTCTCAATGTCATCCATGCCAGATACCCAACCCTGCCAGTGATTCTATTTACCGCCCAGCCTGACCTGAACTCGGCAGTGGAAGCCCTGCGGCGCGGCGCGACTGATTATTTGTTGAAACCACTTAAGCCGGAAGTGATCATTGCAAAAACAAAAGTGATCCTCGCAGGGCGTCAAAAGGAAAGACGCAAGCGTGAGATCGTGATGCAGATCGAATCATTGCAGACTGAATTAAAAAATTTGGAAAGCGGGGAAACTGTGGAAACAACACAGACAACCCCAACAACAGACCGCTTCATTAAGCGCGGCGCATTGATTCTTGATCTTCACGGTCAACGTTTGAAGATCGGCGAACGCGTCATCAATTTGCCGCCCACATCGTTCAACTATCTTTTGGTGCTTATGCGGCATTCGCCGAATGCGGTCGATTGGCAAACTTTGGTGGCCGAAGCGCAGGGCTATCAGGCAGATGCGCGCGAAGCGCAGGAATTAACCAAATGGCATATTCATCAACTGCGGCAGGCAATCGAAAATGATGCTCATGCGCCCGCTTATTTGATCAACGTGCGCGGACTGGGCTATCGTCTCGTGGCAGATTAAATTTCCAGCGCTGATCCTGTTTATTGGATAAAAACCCGCTTCCAGCTTAGCCGGAGGCGGGTTTTTCCGCCGCAGGCGTCCCAACTTTTCCCAACCTTTTACATCATCTCCCTAACGGTTAACCCGCATATTTCAGGGAAAATATGAACCATGGAAAACCATGATTCTCTCAAAGCTTCAAATTCCATCCGCATTTTGGTTGTGGATGATCATCCCGCCACAGCGGCAACTTTGGCCCGCGCCATCTCGCAAATGGGGACCGAGGTTAATGTGATTTCCGCCTGCAGCGGAAGCGAAGCGCTGGAACGGGTCGCGGGCAATTCAGTGGATATGCTCATCACCGATATGATGATGCCCGGCATGAATGGCCTGGAATTGATCGAGAAAATCCAGTCCAATTCCGGCGGCAGGCCCACACATACCATTTTGATCACTGCTTATGATGTGCCCGGCCTAAAGGAAACTGCGCGACGTTTAAAGGTGGATGAAACCATCATCAAGCCTGTGCGGCCAGAACGCATTTGTCAGATCGTTGGGAATGTCATGAAATCCATTGGGCATGCTCCAATCACGGTGCCGGCGGCGGAAGAAATAGAACCTTTCAAAATATTGATCGTTGATGACATGCCCGATAACGTGACCCTGTTGTCACGTTATATGAACAGTGAAGGCTATTCCTATATATCGGCGTTTAACGGGGCGGAGGCGTTGGAAAAAACACGCACTGAAATGCCAGACCTGATCCTTCTGGATGTGAATATGCCGGATAAGGATGGATTTGCTGTATTAAAGGAAATCCGCGCTGACCCAGTCATCGAGCATATCCCGGTCATTATCTTCACTGCGGCACGCCTGCACCCGGATCAAATTCAGGCGGGTTTGAATTTGGGCGCTGACGATTACATTACGAAACCATTTGATCGCCGCGAATTGTTTGCGCGCATTCGCGCCAAGCTCCGCACCAAATCATTTGAAGATGCGATCCGCCGCCGCAACCGCCAGTTGAGCATGCTGCCTGAGATCGGCAAGGAATTAAGTGCGCGGCTGGATATCAACGAGTTGACCAGTGTTGTCCTGCGGCGGACAGTCGAAACCCTGGGTGCGATCATGGGGCATATTGTTGTACTTGACCCGCACCACCCATTAGAAAAAACATACAGCACTTCCGCTTCCACTCAAAGCGATTGTCCAAACTTTGAAAATTTCATGAAAGAGATCAACGAGACACGCGAGAGTCTGATCCTTGATGATGTGCATAACGAACCGCGCTGGCAGTCTGTCATAAATGACCCAACCCGCTCGGCGGTGATCGTCCCAATGTTTGGCCGTCAACACCTGCTGGGCTTGCTGGTATTGGCGCATGAAAAAATCCATTACTTCCAACTGGAACATCTATTGCTGTTGCAGGCCATTGCCAGTCAGGCGGCCATTGCAATGGAAAATGCGTTGTTATATGAGGATGTTGCAAAACAACAAAAACGTCTCTCTGCTGTTTTGCAAAACGCGGACGAGGCGATTTTTATGTTCGACGCGGATGGGAATTTGAGCCTGCTCAACCCCGCGGGCGAAGATTTATTCACAGATTTCAATGCCATTCTGAACCGTCCTTTGGAAGCAGGGCATGGCTGCGATGCGCTTTTGAAGATGCTGGAAGAGGCCCGTCTGAGCGGCCTATCCAAAACGGGAGAAATCACATGGCCCGATCAACGCACCTTTATGGCGCTCATTACCTCGATAGAGTCCGGCGGACTGGTCGCCATTTTGCAGGATGTAACGCGTTTCAAAAATATCGAGCGCGTGAAGAATGAATTCATTGCGACCGCATCGCATGATCTAAAAAATCCCATCACAGCGATTGTGGGCTTTAGTGAACTGCTCTCACAAGCTGGTCCGCTCAATGATGTGCAGATGAGGTTCATGCAGCGAATTCAAAATGCGGCAGCCTCCATGAGTGAACTTGTGCAAAGCATGATGCATCTCGTTCAGTCGGATCTGAATACGGCGCAAAACCATGAGCCGGTGGAAGTGACCGAATTGCTCGTGGATGTAATTGATGAATTCAATCCGCAAGCAGAGGTTAAAGAGCAGGCGCTTCAATTCCATCCGCTTGATTTTCCCGAGCATGTAAACGGCGACCGCCTGCAATTAAAGCAATTGTTCCGCAATTTAGTGGGAAATGCCATCAAGTACACACAGCAAGGCGGGCACATCATAGTGTCCATGAATATGAACAGGGAAAATATTCAAGTGGATGTGCGGGATAACGGTTTGGGAATTCCCGCCGCAGACCTGCCCTTTATTTTTGACCGCTTCTATCGCGTGCGCGATGGAGAACATAACAAGGTGGAAGGCAATGGGCTGGGACTGGCAATTGTCAAAGCCATTGCCGAACAACATGGCGGGCAGGTAAAGGTGGAAAGCGAAATGAGTAAAGGTTCACGTTTTATCGTTACCCTCCCGTGTATAGCGACTACCAAAGAATCGATCCCATCAATTATTGATTTTTCAAACCATGAAGAGGCTAAAATATGAAAACACCTGACCTTAATTCATCCGGCAACCCGCGTCCAAGATTATTTCCCTTTTTTTCAAACTTACGCGTCGGAATCAAATTATCCACATTAATAGCGATCAGTGTGGTTGGTTTGGGTACCTTTGCAGCTTTTGCTTTTAATACAATGAGCACGGTACAGGTTAATGGTCCACTGTATAAACAGCTTACACAGAATCAAGAATTAGTGGCCGATATTTTGCCGCCCCCGGCCTACATCATTGAGTCATATCTCACAACATCGCTATTATTGGAAGCCGCCAAGGAGGGGAACACGGCATCAGTGGACAGTTTGATCGAAAAAATACCCGTGCTGCAAAATGAGTATAAGGCGCGGCATGCCTACTGGGTCGAAACACTGGCTTCTGAAGAAATTGAAAACAAGGATATTGAGCAGGCGCTCCTTATTGACTCCTACCTGCCTGCTAAAAATTTCTTTGAAGTTGTCAATAATCAATTGATACCAGCCATTCGAGCGGACAAACTTCAGGAAGCCGATAAAATTTTTGATGAGATACTCACACCAGATTACGAATCTCACCGTTCCGCCATTGACCGGGCAGTTCAATTACAACACGTGGAGATCCAAAAAAAGGAAACGGATGTCCAGTCCTTAATCAACCGTTCCATAACGTTTCTTATCACGTTAATCATAGCAACCGTTTTAATCACAATCACTCTGGGCTTTTTCATCGTTCGCTCAGTGGTAACACCAGTTAGTCAACTAGCTCTGACCGCCAATCAAATTGCCAAAGGGAATCTCGACGCTTATGCTGATGCCACAAGCACTGATGAAATTGGCATGCTCGCCCGCTCATTCAACAGCATGATCACGCAACTGAAAGATATCCTCAGCGGGTTGGAACAACGCGTGGCAGACCGCACCAAAGCGCTTGCCACATCCACTCAAGTAAGCCGTCGTCTTTCCACAATTCTTAATCGGAAGGAACTGGTGATCGAGGTGGTGAATCAGGTAAACAATGCCTTCGGCTACTATCATACTCAAATCTACTTTTACGATGAAGCTAATGAAAATCTGGTTATGGCGGGCGGCACAGGGGAAGCCGGTGCAACGATGCTGGCAAAAGAGCATAAAGTCCCGAAAGGCCGCGGCCTTGTAGGTCGTGCGGCAGACAGCAACCAGCCGATTCTGGTATCGGATACGGCTCAAAACCCCGACTGGCTGCCCAACCAGTTGCTGCCTGATACCAAATCCGAAACAGCAATTCCGATCTCCATCGGGGATGAAGTTCTGGGCGTGTTGGATGTGCAACACAATATTATTGACGGCCTAAAGCAGGAGGATGTTGACTCACTGCAATCCATCGCGAACCAGGTTGCTATTGCCGTGCAAAATGCGCAGTCGTACACGGAAATCCAACGTAGTCAGGTTCTTTTGTCCGATGCGCTCAAGATCGCCCGCCTTGCCAACTGGGAATACGATGTGGAGAAAGATCTCTTTACCTTCAACGATCAGTTCTATTCGATTTTCCGCACCACTGCCGAAAAGGTTGGCGGGTACAAAATATCCTCTGCTGACTATGCACGGAATTTTGTCCACCCCGATGATGCAGCGCTTGTAGGGGGTGAGATTCAAAAAGTTATGGACTCCAAAGAACGCCACCTCCACACGGCACTGGAACACCGTATCATTTTTTCAGACGGTGAACTAGGCTACATTACAGTAAACATTAATGTAGAGCGTGATAAGGATGGAAAGATTATCCGCTGGTATGGCGCAAATCAGGATGTTACTGAGCGCCGCCGCTTGGAGGAACTCAACCGCAAACGCGCTGCCCAGCAGGAAGCCATCAACTTGATTACTCAGAAAATCCAAAACGCGCCAACCATCGAAGCGGCGCTGCAGACTGCGGCTCGCGAACTCGGTCACGCGCTGGGGATGCGGCACACCATGGTCGCGCTTGATCCCGAAGTGCTGGCCGATGAGCACAAAAGCAACTAATGGGTTCCGGAGCAAAAAATGAACATAACCTCAACTTCTAATTCGATTTCATCAGAGAAGCACTTTGGCTTCTGGGGTGACCTTCGCCTCTCGCTTAAATTGATGCTGGCTTTCAGTGTCATGTTCGTTTTTGCGCTGATTATTGCTGGCGTCACTCTGCGGGGGTTAAATCAAGTACAGACCACTTATGAACACGCTCTGTCACAAGGCGGCCAGGTTCAAAATTTATCGGACGAATTGCAAATCTACTTGCTGCAAGCCCGCCGTTATGAGAAAAACTTTATTCTGCGCTGGCAAAACGAAGGATATGATACGGCCTACACCAACTATGTGATTCCTTACAACGAAAATATTGCCTTGATGCACGAACACATTAAATTACTGGCTCCCTTTGGACCTTTAGCGGCGACTGTTTCGACAGGTGATATGACCCAGGCGCAATATGAGGCTGATATCGCTTCACTAACCCAACTCACTGATAAATACAATCAGAGCTTCCTCACACTCGTTGAAGTCTCCAGGCAATATGGTGAAGATGAAAATACCGGCTTTTTGGGTGACGTGCGTAATGTGGCGCATGATATTGAAGTTAAAATCTCCGATCAGGCAGGATTGGAAAATCTGGAAATTACCCTGTTGCAAATCCGTCGTAATGAAAAGGATTATCTGGCGCGTAAGGATCAAGGATATATTGATGATGTTCATACATTGGTCACCCAGTTCAAAAACCAAGCGACTGCATCCGACCTGCTCCAAGTCGCCGAAAAGACCGAGCTAAGAAACCTGGCCGGTACCTACCAAACGGCCTTCGATGTGCTCGTGACCAAGGACAGGGAAATCGCTGAATACGACGCGGCGATGATCGCTGCCGCCCGCGAGATTGAGCCGCTATCGACAAAGATCGAAGCATTGGGTGAACAACTCGCGGCTGAGGATATTAGTACTGCTCAAACAACCAGTACCCAAACCTTTACATATTCAATTATTACGATCATGGTCGTTCTGGCCCTCACCATTATTGTTTCAATCGCACTATCACGACAAATTACCCGGCCAGTCACATCGTTGACAAACACCGCTGAACAGATCGCCTCGGGCAACTTCGATGTACAGGCTGAAGTTTCTTCCGGTGACGAGGTTGGCCTCCTGGCGCAAACGTTCAACTCCATGACCTCCCGCCTGCAACAGGCATTCGAAGAAGTTCGTCGCCGCGCCACGGAACTCGCGACAGTGGCTGAAGTGGGAACCGCGACCGCCACAATTCTGGAAAGCGAAAAACTCTTACAGGAAGTGGTGAACCTCTCAAAAGAACGCTTCAACTTATATCACTCTCACATCTATCTATTGGATGAGTCCGGCGAAAATCTGGTGCTGGCTTCAGGCGCGGGCGAAGCGGGACGTCAAATGATGGCAAAGGGACTCTCCATCCCGCTCAACCGCGAACAATCACTGGTAGCCCGCGCTGCCCGCGAACGAAAAGGCGTTACCGTCAATGATGTAACACAGGCGGCAGACTTCCTGCCCAATGCCCTGCTCCCAAACACCCGCTCAGAACTGGCTGTGCCCATGATCGTCGGTGGAAAGGTGATTGGCGTCTTCGATGTGCAATCGGATCAAGTTGGCCGCTTCACCGATTCAGATATCAATATCCAGGTCACACTGGCTTCGCAGGTATCCACATCCATTCAAAACGTGCGCGCGTTTGAGCAATCCAAAGCGCAAGCAGATCTTGAGTCTCTGGTCAATGCCATCGGCCAGAAGATACAGCGAGCCACTACAGTGGACGATACGTTGCAAACAGCCATCCGCGAAATTGGGCTGGCGCTCGGAGCATCTCGTGTCAGTGCCAGTATTGCCAGCCGTCAGGATGTTGGCAATGACTCCAATCTCAACTGATAAATTATTGCCAGTTAGCCGAGGTAACAAATTATGACCACTAATCAGTTATTCAAGACCGGACAAGCTTCCAAATCACCAGCAGGCCAACAGTTGTTCCTTTTGGGATTTCTTGGAAATATCTCCCTTGCCTGGAAAATGGCCTTAATGGCATTTGTACTTTTTCTAGGCACACTGGGTGTTGCGGGCGCCGCTTATAGCGGCCTGCAATCCATGCGTTATCAACTCTCCAATATCTATGACTTCATGTTGATCCCGATTGTCGCCATTAATCACGCAGACACCGCCCTGGCAGATGCGCAATATCAGATCGAGAACCTTGATGAAGCCACAGAACAGGAAGCAGCGGAGAACATTGATGCAATTCAGTCAGATAACAAATTGACAGCTGATACCATCGCCCGCTATGACACTGAATGGGTAACAACCGTCAGCCCTGAATTCACGCAATCCTTACGGGACGCAGGCAAGCTCGGCTTACAGCAACAGGAACTTGCGGCTCTGAAATCATTCCATACAGCGTTCAGTGTATATAAGAGCGCCATTGAAAATTATCTGGTATCAGTTCAAACAGGAACCCCGGATGATGCCCTTGTGAATGAGGCGCTCCAAAACCTTCAAGCTGCCCGCGCCAGCCTTCAGACGTTGATCGATGTTAACAATACTTATGCTGAATTCTCAAACACATTGGCGCAAGCCTCGTTCCAACAAGCGCTCCTTACCGGCTTCATCGTTCTGGTCATTGGTTTGGTTCTCGGCCTCTTTCTAAGCTACCTGATCGTGGTTTCGATTACCAGCCGCTTGAGAATCCTAACCCACAGCACCGCATCCCTGCAGCAGGGTAATCTGGACCAGTTCATAGATGTGGCTGGTCGCGACGAAGTTTCCGTGCTTGGCGCGGCCTTCAACTCAATGGCTTTACAGTTGAAGAATCTGTTTGGCACACTGGAACAACGCGTAGCAGAAGGTACCCATAGCCTTAAACTCGCCGCCGAAGTAGCGCGCGCTGTATCGCAAGTACGTTCTCTGGATGTTATGTTAAATGACGCCACCGAACTCATCCGTTCACGATTTGATCTTTACTATGTGCAAGTCTATTTGACGAATCCGAGTCGGACCGCCCTGATTCTGCAATCTGGTACTGGAACAGTCGGCGCGGAACTGGTTGCGCGTGCGCACCAACTACCGTTAAATAACGCATCGATCAACGGACGGGCCGCAATCGAGAAACGCTCTGTGATTATCTCAAATACCAGCGCCAGCACCACCTTCAAACCAAATCCGCTCCTGCCAGAGACCCGTTCTGAAATGGCTGTTCCGCTGATTATCGGTGAACGAGTGGTGGGTGTGCTGGATATGCAAAGCCACGAAGTCAACAAGTTGAATCAGGAAGAATTAACCGCGTTTGAAGCTCTGGCGGGACAATTAGCCATCGCCATCCAAAACGCCACCTTCCTTGCAGAGACGGAACAAGCCCGCGCTGACGTTGAATCTCAAGCTCAACGCCAGTCACGCGCCAATTGGAAAGATTACCTGGATGCCATACATAAACCCGAAGAGATCGGTTTTGTGTACGAGCAAAGTAAGATCGCACCAATCACCCCGGTGGAACAATCTCAATTGCAAATAAACGATAACACTTTGACTGCGTCAATTGCGGTCATTGGTGAATCGCTCGGAAATTTAGTTGTGGAAATGGAAAACCAATCGCCGATTGCGCGCACTTCCGAACTGGTCAACATCGTGGCGCGTCAGGTGGCACAGCAGATCGAAAGTCTGCGCCTGCTTGATAGCGCGGAACGTTATCGTTTCGAGGCGGAAGAAGCCTCACGCCGCCTTACACGTGAAGGCTGGAAAGATTATGTGGAGACAAATGCCGGTGAAGGCTTGAGCTTTAAATATGATTTGAAGGAAGTGCGGCCATACGATCAAAATGCAGATCAACAGACCGAAGAGTCTTCCACCACCCTGCCGCTCAAAATCCATGATGAGACCGTTGGCAAACTCGTTATTCAGGGCCTTGGATCTGATGATGCAGAATCCCTTGAACTTGCCAATGCGGTTGCCGAACGCCTTGGTGCCCATATCGAAAACCTGCGCCTGTTTGAAGAAACCAAACGCGGCGAGATCGAACTCGATAAACGCGCCCACCAGCTCGCGGCGGTTGCCGAGGTCAGTTCCGTTTCATCCAGAGAACTGGATGTTGATAAAATGCTGCACTCGGTGGTGCATTTGACCCAGCGTCAATTCGGCTTGTACCATGCCCACATTTTTATCTATGACGAAAACACAGCGGAGCTTAAGATTGTCGCCTGTGGTTATAAGGAAGGCGACCCACATGAAGGCACGGATGGCACTGCGGTTATTCCAATAGCGCAGGAGCAATCGCTTGTGGCGCGCTCTGCCCGCACCAGGCAAGCCGTGATTGTCAATGATGTGCATAATGAGCCAGGCTGGCTGCCCAATCCGGTTCTGCCTGATACCGCTTCCGAAATGGCGGTGCCATTGAACATCGGCGATCAGATCCTGGGTGTGCTGGATGTGCAATCGGAGCGCATCAACGCCTTCTCGGAAGAGGATGCCAATATCTATACCACTCTTGCGTCTCAGGTATCCACCGCTTTGCAGAACGCCAAATCATTTTCCAAATCACAGCAGCAGGCTGAACGTGAAAGTATGTTAAACACCATCAGCCAGAAGATCCAGAGCGCCACCACAGTGGAAGCCGTGCTTCAAATTGCAGCGCGTGAATTGGGACATGCCCTCGGCGCGCCGCTTACCATCGCCCAGTTAGGCATGAAGGATCATAATAATTAATGGATGCTTTTATGTCCCAATCTCTGATTGTTTCTGATGGATGGTTCAGGAGATAGCAGGCATGTTCAACAACCAATTTCGTCAGCGGCTTGATGCGCTTTTCGCAGATATGGAAAGTATCAAGGCCGACCCGTCCATTTCTCCATCTGTATTTCATGCGGAAATCAAGGAGTTATATAAACGCCTTTGCGAACTGGAAACGCAGTTTTTGGAAAGCGAAAAACGCTCCGCCATACAGGAAGACGCACCCATTATTAATGATACGCCGCAGCGTCCCACAGCTCCCATGCTTTATGAGAAGGAGCATATGGGCTATTCATATTCCAAGGATGGAGTGAAGTCGCTTCAATTGCTGTCACCTGAAACAAACGAAGGGACAGATGCCATCACTGCTCCACTAACAGCCAGCGGACAATTGATCGGTGAAATGCAGATCGAACCGCCGTCTGAACGTCCTTGGACAAAAGATGAAACCAGCCTGCTCAACGCCGTTGCCCAACAGGCTTCGCTTCAAATCCAGAACCTGCGCCTGCTCACCGCCACGGAACGTGCCCGCGCCGAAGCAGAATCAGCCACCCGCCGCTTCATGCACGAAAACTGGGATTCTTATCTCGACGCGATTCATCACAGTGAACGCGTTGGCTATTCTTACGATCAGGCCTCTGTCTTACCTTATGATGTGGAAAAGCCGCAATCTGATGAAGGTTTCCGCGAATCTGTGAATGTCATGGATGAACATGTCGGGACCTTGTATTTGGAACCCGACCCATCCCATCCATTCACAAGCGACGACAAGGTAATGGTCAGCGCAATCGCAAAACAAGTTGCGCAACAAGTGGAAAACATCCGCCTGCTGGCAGATGCATCACGCGCCCGCGCCGAAGCAGAATCAGCCACCCGCCGCCTCACCCACGAAAGCTGGCAGACCTACACCACCAACAAGGATCTTTCCACCCTCGGTTTTGTTTACGATTCCAATCAAGTCACATCCATCAAAGAATCACCCATTACGCAGGAAGTAAATTTTACGCAGCCTCTCACAGTGCGCGGTGAGACCATCGGCCAATTGGCTGTGGCAGGCTGGAAGGAAATTCCGCCGCAGGCCGCCGAGATGGCACTCGCCATTGCGGAACGGGTCAGCGTACACCTCGAAAACCTGCGCTTGTTCGAAGAGACACAGAAGTCGCTGGCAGAAACCCGCCGTCTGGCTCGCGCGGTCGAGTCTACAGCCGATATGGTTGTCATCACCGACCGCACAGGCACTATTCAATTCGCCAATCCCGCTTTTGAGAAAACCACTGGCTATACAGTGAATGAGGCTATGGGAGGCAACCCGCGCCTGCTTAAGAGCGGGGAACAGGATGCAAACTTCTATAAAGTTATGTGGGGAACCATTCTATCGGGTCAGACATGGAGCGGTGAAGTAACAAATCGTCACAAAGACGGCTCTTTTTACAACGCCCAACTCACCATCTCACCTATTGCAGATGAACGCGGAGAAATTCTCCAGTTTGTAGCCGTCCAACGTGACATTACCCAGCGCAAGCGTGACGAAGCGATTTTGGCGCAGCGCGCGAACCAACTGGAAACGGTGGCCGTCGTTAGCTCAACAGCCTCCACCGTGTTGAACCCGGATGAATTACTGCAATCCGTTGTGGACCTGACAAAGGAACGCTTCAAGATCTACCATACTCACATCTATCTCGCCGATCAATCATGGAATACGCTGTTACTCGCGGCAGGCGCGGGCGAAGTCGGCAGGCAAATGGTTGCCGCAGGTCACTCCATTCAAATGGACGATGAAAAATCCCTTATGGCACGCGCCACCCGCGCGCGCAGCGCCATCATCGTGAATGATATACGGAGTGACCCTGATTTTCTCCCCAACCCATTTCTCCCTGAAACCCGCTCAGAAATGGCTGTGCCAATGATCTCAGGCGATAAGGTTATCGGTGTGTTCGATGTCCAATCCGATTTAGTGGGGCATTTCAGCACGGAAGATGCCAACATCTACACCACCCTTGCATCACAAGTGGCAGTGGCTTTACAAAACGCCCGTCTATACATGGAACAATCTGCAACTGTAACTCAATTGCGCGAGTTGGATCGCCTCAAGTCATCCTTCCTCGCCAACATGTCACACGAATTACGCACACCGCTCAACTCCATCCTCGGTTTCTCTGATGTAATGCTCGAAGAACTGGATGGCCCGCTGACAGAAAACATGGCCAACGACCTGGGGTTGATCCAGAAAAATGGACAACACCTCCTGCACCTGATCAACGATGTGTTGGATATGGCCAAGATCGAATCAGGCAAGATGAACCTGGCGCCTGAAAAACTCAGGGTTCACGAAATCCTCGAAGAAGTAACCAGCATCACATCCACGCTGGCAAGCGAAAAAAATCTCTCGCTGTTTATCGAGAGCAATTCAGATCAGGAATTGGAAATATTTGCAGACCGCACCCGCCTGCGCCAGATCATGATCAACATCGTCAACAACGCAATTAAGTTTACAGAGAAAGGCAAAATCTCCCTGAGCGCCTCATTACAAAATGAGCATGCCTTGATCGCTGTCCACGACACCGGCATTGGCATCCCCACCGACAAATTGGAAGCGGTCTTCCAGGAGTTTACACAAGTGGATTCATCCACCACACGCAAAGCCGGCGGCACAGGTCTCGGCCTGCCCATCAGCCGCCGTCTCGTGGAAATGCATGGCGGTCACATTTGGGCAGAAAGTACCGGCATCCCAGGCGAAGGCTGTACCTTCTTTGTGGAACTGCCGCTTGAAGCAAAACTCGCTGAACCGATCGAGAAAACGGAAAAATAAAATGGCGACACCGAAATTTTTGGAATGTAATATTTGCGGGAAGCAGCAACCCTACGAAGCCTTCATACCCGCAACCTGCGTTCACTGCGGCGCGCAATGGCTCGAAGCCCGTTATGATTACACCGCATTCAAACGCGAAATTTTGCGCGGCCTGCCCAACCGCCCCGCCAACATGTGGCGTTATTCGGATGTCTTACCGCTCAACAATCTCAACGCTTTGGACCTCTACCCCGCTGGCGGGACTCCGCTCTGGCTGTCGCAACGCTTCGCCCCTGCGCTCGGGCATGATTCTGTTTACTTGAAGGATGAACGCTACGGGCCGACCAGTTCCTTCAAAGACCGTCAGGCCGCTGTGGCTGTCGCCGCAATGAATGAAGGCGGCATCCGCGAGGCAGTCATCGCTTCGACCGGCAATGCCGCTGTCGCATACGCCGCCGCCTGTGCCCGGGCTGGGATCAAGCTCTGGGTCTTTATGACCAGCCTCGTTCCGCAGGAAAAGCTGCGAGAAGCCGCTCTCTTCGGCGCGGAGGTTATTCGAGTCAGCGGCAATTACGATCAGACAAAACAGATCGCATCCCAATTCGCCCAAAGAAAACATTTGTGGCTCGACCGCGGCTCCAGTTCCATCCCCGCCCGCGAATCCATGAAGACCATCGCATACGAGATCGTGGAGCAGCTTGGCTGGAGAGCGCCGGATTGGTATATCCAATCAGTAAGCGGCGGATTGGGGCCGCTGGGTGTGTATCAGGGATTTACAGAACTTCATAAAATGGGTTTGATCGAACGCGTTCCCAAACTGGCAGTCATCCAGGCCGAAGGTTGTTCACCTATGGTGAAGGCCTTCAAAGCTGGCAAAGATACTGCAGAACCTGTCATTCCCGATACGCGCATCATTATTCTTTCCACCGGCGACCCGGGCAAATCGTACACCTATCTGTGGAATCTCACGCAAAAATTTGGCGGCATCATGGAATCTGTAACAGACGCTGAAGCCTTTGCATCCATGCGTGCGCTTGCGAAAAGCGAAGGCATGGCTGTGGAGCCGGCAACAGCGGTGGCATTTGCAGGCCTTGAAAAAATGCTTCGAAATGACATTATTGGAAAAGATGAAACTGTGGTGGTCAATTGTACAGGACATACCTTCCCGGTTGAAAAGCATGTGCTCGAAGATCAATTTGCAGTGGATGTCCACTTAAGCGAGTCGCAAGCGCCCGCCCCGCGCGAAGGATTGGAAGCCGCGCTTGAAAACCTGGATGAGAAGACAACCACAGTGCTATTGATTGACGATAACCCGGACGATGCCTTGCTCATCCGCCGCCTGCTCGAAGGAAAAAAATCCTATCGGGTATATCATGCCAATGACGGCTGGGAAGGACTGGCAATGGCGCGTCAAAAATTGCCCGACCTTATCATCACCGACCTGACCATGCCCGGCATGGATGGATTTGGCCTGGTGGAGGAACTCAAACTCGATCCGCGCACCAGGGATATTCCGGTGGTTGTTGTCAGCGCAAAAGACATCACCGTTGAAGAACGAAGAAGATTGAACGGCAATATCGAAGCCTTGTATCAAAAAGGCTCGTTGCAGCCTCGAAAATTTGTTGATCAACTAATCCATACCATTGAAGATAAGAACGGAGCATAAAGGAGAACGCTATGGGAAATAATATTTTATATATCGAAGACAATCCGGATAACATGATGCTGGTCAAACGCGCATTGGAGGCACGCGGCTACCGCCTGCTCGAAGCCATGACCGGCCTCGAAGGGGTTGCCAAAGCAGAGAATGAAGATGTGGATCTGATTCTGCTGGATATCAACCTGCCGGATATTGACGGTTATGAAGTGGCGCGCAAAATCCGCAATAGCTCAAAGACCAAACTGGCCTATACCCCCATCATAGCCGTCACTGCAAATGCATTAAAAGGCGATGCTGAAAAGGCCCTCAGCTCAGGCTGTGATGTGTACATGTCAAAACCAATCAATATTCGGGAACTTTGGGCACGCGTGGAGGCATTTGTGCCATCTCCTCAAAATTCACTTTGAAATCAATAACCATAAATGCTACAATATCCCATGCCCAACAAAGTGAACATCCCTGAAAAAATCTCATACATGACCGAACTGCAATGCTCCGATTGCGGGACATTATTCTCGGCCGCTGAAATTCATACGTATTGTCCCAATTGCCAGTCACCCCTTATTGTCAATTACGATCTTGCTGCTGCAAAGCAGCATGTAGACCGCGACGAAGTCCATATGCGGCTCAAAGGCATGTGGCGCTGGCATGAACTGTTGCCCGTGCGTGAACCTCAAAACATGGTTACGCTGGGCGAAGGCGACACAGCCATCTTGCATCTCCCCAGAACAGGAAACGATCTGGGGCTCTCCAATCTTTTTGTTAAAGATGAAAGCAGTAATCCCACTGGCTCATTCAAAGCGCGCGGACTTTCAGCCGCCATATCCAAGGCCAGGGAACTGGGCATTAAAAAAGTTATTATCCCCACCGCTGGCAACGCTGGCGGTGCCATGGCGGCTTACGCCGCGCGTGCCGGTATGCAGGCGCTAATCTATATGCCGAAAGACACGCCAACCGCAAATATCATCGAAAGCCGAATTGCGGGCGCTGAAGTTATCCTTGTGGATGGACTCATCAGCGACGCGGCCGGCATGGCTGGCGAAAAAGCCCACGCCGAAGGCTGGTTCGATGTCTCAACCTTCAAAGAGCCGTATCGCATGGAAGGCAAAAAGATCATGGGCTACGAGCTGGCAGAATCCTTCGACTGGACACTGCCCGATGTGATCATCTACCCAACCGGCGGCGGCACGGGACTCGTCGGCATGTGGAAGGCCTTTAACGAACTCGAAGAACTTGGCTGGCTGAACGATACAAAACGTCCGCGCATGGTATCGGTACAGGCGGAAGGATGCGCGCCGGTCATCAAGGCATTCAACTCAGGCGCATCATTCTGTGACTTTTGGCTGGGTGCGCAAACGATGGCATCCGGTTTACGCGTGCCAAAGAGTTTCGCAGACCGTCTCATTCTTGCAAACATCCGCGAAAGCGCAGGGACGGCAGTAGCCGTCAGCGATGCGGCCATCCTTGAAGCGCAGAAAAATCTGGCCGTGCAGGAAGGTATCTTCGCCGCTCCTGAAGGCGCCGCGACACTGGCCGCATTGAAGGAACTCATCACGCAAAAATGGATCGAACCTGATGAGCGCGTTGTGATCTTCAACACAGGTTCGGGATTAAAATATCTCGACCATGTTGAATAAAAGTTAATAACAAAACAGGATGACTTTGGTCATCCTGTTTTGTTATCATTTAAAATTGGATCATGCGGGATGTATCAGATTGAGATCTTACGGATTTACATTGAATGTTGGCAGTGTGCCGTTCGAGAAGATCAAATTCGGGAAGACGCCATCCGGCGTGAAAATGAGTTTATCTGTGTCTTTGATGGCTGTTGAATTTGCCAGCGCGATTTGCAAAGCAACATATTCTGGATGGCTGGCGTACATTTGAGCAAGCGCCAATTCCTTGGCAATATCCACTCTTGCCTGTTCATCCGCGACCTGTTGCTGCGCCTTTGTGAGATTCAATTGCGCTTGAGCATTGACAGTCTCCTGTTCGATCACGGCCAACTCTGCCGCCAATTGCTGCTGTTTTAGTTCCTGAAGAATGGCTTGTTGGCGCGCCTCTTCCTGCAATTTCGACTGTTCCACACGGATTCGACCCTCCTCCACAGCCTGTTGGGCAATGGCTTCCTGCTTGGCCTTTTCAGCATCCTGCTTTGCCTTTTCAGTAGCCAAACGGCTTTGCACAATTGCGTCAAGCCCGGCCTGTACTTCGGGCGAAATTGAAATTTGCGGTACGGCCACATTTCGTACTTCCAAGCCCAGCGGTTCAGCCAGCCCGCTCAACTCTTCGTCAATGCAGGCACGCAGATCGTCACGGCCCGATCCGATCACTGCCTCATCAAATTTCTTGTCGCCAACGCAAACCTTCATGGCCTGCAAGGTAAAGGCTGTCATGCGTTGTTGGAGGGATTCGTCGTTCAAATAAATATTTCGATATCGCGAATAATTCGAGATAACAACATCAGCTTCACGCGGACGAAACACATCAGCGGTTACTTCCAATCCAATGCGTTGTTTATCAATTGTGATCAATTCGGGGTCATCCACTGTGATGGCAACTGCGCTGGTCGTAATCTTAACCAGATCCACAAACAGGCCAAAATCATAAGCAATACCCGGTTGTACAACACCCTGGATTTCGCCCGCTTCAATGGTTACACCAACTTGATCGTTCTCAACCACTTCAAAATACCAAAATGACTTGCTAAAATTGGCAAGGACAGCAATAACAATTACTCCTATAACCAATCCGATCAGCCAGCGTGGAATTAAAGAGAGGAAAGATGGTCTTGGTTCGGAAGGCGGCGTTGAATTAGTCTTTTGATTTTGTGCATTTGGATTTTTCATTTTTATCTCCTCACTGTTTTTTTTCAGATTATACGGGAATTAATTTATTCCAACAAATGGATTATAAATTTTCTCACGCCCCACAGTCGTTTCAGAACCATGACCAGAAAGCAGACGGGTTTCATCGGGCATGGTAAAAATTTGCGTGCGGATGCTGTTTGCCAAAGTTGCAAAATCGCCGCCGGGCAGGTCGGTGCGGCCAACACTGCCGTTGAAGATCAGGTCGCCGCAAAAACAGATATTTTCCTTTGCTACATACAGCACACAAAGTCCGCGGGTATGCCCCGGTGTATGGCGCACTTCAAATTCATTGGAGCCGAGTTTGAGAATCATGCCATGCGCAAAATCAATCGTCGGTTCGGGACCAGGATCAATGTCAAAGCCGAAGAGCGCACCGCCACCGCCCGCGCGCCAGAGGACATGGTCATCGGGATGGAGAGCAACATGCGGCAATGGATTGAGCGCATCGGCAATCGCCGCCGCCCCGCCAATATGATCGAAATGCGCGTGCGTGTACCAGAGATGACCAATCCGCCAGCCGCGATCCTGAGCGGCTTTGAGGATGATATGTCCATCCCAGGATGGGTCAATGACAGCCGCTTCTTTTGTTTCGGGGTCAGCAACCAGATAGGCATTGGTTGAAGCGGGGCCAAGTGTGAAAGAGAGTATCTCAAGCATGGGCTTCCTTTCGCGGCAAAAACATGGAACTCACAACAATCGAAGCAAGAATCAAACCAATCGCAAGCGGATAAATAATCATCGGGTCACGCTCGAATAAATAACCAGCAATCGGCGGAGTGACGATGAAGATGACCGAACTGATAGTTTCCATGATGCCATAGGTGATTCCCATCTGTGAATCATGTACAAGCTCACGCGCCTGCGCCATCGCCATTGGGCGGCTTGCACGGAACCCGCCCAGCAGAAAATATCCCAACGCAAAGACAGGCAGGGTTGTGCCTTTCCAAATAAAAAACGCAAACAAAATCACCAACGCTTGTGTAAATAAATATCCGCGGCGAGGATTGGCACGGCTGAAAGTAATTGCCAGCAACGAGTTTCCCAACGCGCCCGCAGTAAAGACCAATCCTGTCTGACTCAATGAAAGTCTGCGCACACCTTCGAGAAAATTCGGCGTTAGCGGCTGAGCAAGATACATTGAGAACGTCGCAAATGCAAGCACACCCATTAAAGTGATGAACCGTCGATTGCTTCTCAAACTCAGCGGAGGAGAATCAGGATCGTGATGATCAATTGGCTGATGCTCGATGAGACTCATAAACAAGTTCGAGAAAACGAACACAACAGCCGCAACATAAAAACTCATGCGCATGCCGTAATGGTCTCCGATCCATCCGCCAGTGACGGGCCCCAGCACCATACCCATGCCAAAGGTCGCAGTGGTGAGCGAGAGTACAGTTCCAACAGGCCACTTGCCGCGCGCAGCGGTCACATAACTGCTTAATGGCGATGAAACAAAGGCCGTCAATCCATAAGCAAATAATCCAATTAAAAAAAGCGGCAAGACCTGCGCAAACCCCATGACCAATGTTGAGAACAATCCAAGCAGCCATGCGCCGATCAGCAAAGGCCTGCGCCCAAATCTATCAGCGAGGCGGCCTGCCGGGATATGCGTGATTGCCATTGAAAAACCGAACGCGCCAAGGATCAACCCGATCTGATATTTGCTCAACAAAAATTGCACGTCAAGATAGATCGGCACAAAATTAAAGAACATCCCTTCGCCGAAGCCCCAAAGAAATAAAGCCGCGGCCACAAAAAATAAGTTGCGATTCAAAATGCCTCTCATATGTCGTTGCGAGGAGCGGTAGCGACGAAGCAATCTCCTCTTAACTGGAGATTGCTTCGGGCGAAAAACATCGCCCTCGCAACGACATAACCTACTTAAGATTGACTATCAATTCGTCGAATGAAATCCCGCGCGGCTTCAAACACCTGATGACGAGCCGCATCACGCGTAACGACATGGCCTGATCCAGTCACGTAAAGTTTTGTCTTGTCTGATGCATGCAGAGCAACCAGCCCTGCGTAAATTTTCTCCATATTTTCAGGAAGCACATACGCATCATCTTTGGAATGGATCAACATGACAGGCACATTTACTTTCGGCAAAGCAAAGTGCATCTTGTCGAGCAATATCTTCAACTCCGCCGCCGAGCGGATCGGGTTCAATGGATACGAAATGTGATCCTTGTAAGCGTCCTTATCAAACCAGCCTGCCCCAGGCTCACCCTTGGTTTTTGGAAGATACGTTTTGAAATAACTATAGAGTTGTATCTGCCACGCGGGATGTTCTTCTGTTAATTGATAAGGCGCTGATATGGTCAGCACACCCTTCACATCCAATTTCGTAGACATAAGTAACGACAATGCGCCCCCCATCGAAAGCCCAACAAAATAAATATTATCCACCGAGCCGCGCAAGAGATTGTAACCATCTTCAACAGAAGCCGTCCAATCGGTCCAGCGCGAGCGAACCATATCCTTGGGGCGGGTTGCATGTCCCGCCAGTCGGATACCAAGACAAGTGAAACCAAGTTCACGGTTTAAGTATTCCCCCATCCAGCGCATTTCCTTGGGTGTTCCGGTAAATCCATGAATTAGCAATATACCTGTTCGCCCACCAGGCAGAAAAAAAGGTTCAGCAGTTTGTATGGTTTGAGTGTTCACACCTTGATTATATCAATGAGCCCGCGCAAGCCCAACTCATACGAATGCCAGCCAAAGCCGCTGACTTTGCCTTTGCATACCGCCGAGACCAAAGACGTATGCCGAAACTCCTCACGCGCATACACATTAGACAAATGCACCTCGATGACAGGAATCACAATCGCAGAGATCGCATCACGCAGCGCAACGGATGTATGTGTATATCCGCCAGGGTTGAACACCACACCATTCGCCCATGTGCGAGCATCCTGCAACGCATCGATCAACGCGCCTTCGTGATTCGATTGCAGGCAGGTTATTTCCGCATCCAATTCTTTGCCCAATACAATCATCTTCTCATTGATATCATTCAACGTCATTGAGCCGTATACCTCAGGCTCACGCGTTCCAAGCAAATTCAAATTTGGGCCGTGCAGGATTAGTATTTTCATCATCTCTCCTTAAGACCGTGGACGGTAGACCGCAGACCGTTTTTATCGTCCACGGTCTACTGTCTATCGTCCAATTACCTCTTCCAAATCCGTCACACGCACCGCGACCAACTCCACTTTGCCGATCTCAACAGGCAAAGCAAACCTAATGGTCTTCGCATTCTTCTTCTTATCCACTCGCATCGCACGGATAATTTCCTCGCGCGGCATTTCTTCGGGAATTTGAATGGGCAATCCCAACGCTTTGAGCGACTCTGTCACCGCCTCCACCAACCCGACGCCTGCCAGCCCAACCCGGGCAGAATACTTCGCCTCAGCCACCATGCCGATGGCAATCGCCTCTCCATGCCGAAGTTTAAATTTACTGACAAGCTCCACTGCATGTCCGACCGTGTGTCCCAAATTCAATGCCGCGCGGAATCCTTTTTCATACGGATCTTCCTCGATGACTTTGATCTTCACCGCCATCGCGCGTTTGACAACTTCTTCGAGATTATCTTTCACCCAATCCAATCCGCGCAAGCATAAATTAAATAATTCAGGGTCAGAGATAATTCCATGCTTAACCACTTCCGCCATGCCGGAGCGCAGTTCGCGTTCTGGCAGCGTAAACAAAAGGTTTGGGTCAGCCAGAACAAGTTTCGGCGGGTAAAAAGAACCGATCAGATTTTTTCCTTCGGGCAGGTCAAATCCAGTCTTCCCGCCCAGCGAAGCATCCACCATCGAAAGCAGGGTCGTTGGTATGCCAATCCAATTAATTCCACGCATGTACGTGGATGCGGCAAAGCCTGTCATGTCCCCAACCACACCGCCACCCAAAGCAATGACTGTGCTCTTGCGGTCAAGTCCGTTTTCAAGAAAAGATTTCCATAAATAGGAAATGGTTTCGAGGTTTTTATGCTCTTCGCCAGCGGGGACAATAATAGATTTAATATCACTTCCTAAAACTTGCTTGATTTTTTCAAGATGAAACTTCGCCACATTTTCATCAGTGACAATGATGGGGTTTTGCATGGGGAAGTTTGTCAGGTTGGAAACCTGACCTACGATGACATCATACTCTCCCATCGCGGACAGGTGATGTCGCCCCAATGCAATTTGCGCTTGATGAGCATTCTGTTCGGCAGTTTTGCCATCCATATGGATAAGCAATGGGAAAGAGTTGTAATGGTCATGGCGCTTTGCCAATAGCGATGAAAGTTTTTCGCGCAAGTCTCCAGCCAGCAAAGGACGATTCCCAGATTCGTAATGCAATCGCTCAAGCAAAGTAGATAACTCTGCCACCAACAAAATGACACTACCGTGGCTTTCAGCGAAGTTACGATTTTCGTCGCGTAACAATGCGCCGCCGCCAAGAGCGATTACTGATTCTGTAGGGTGGGTTTGTAACCCGCCGAGGTCTTCAGTATTTGCCACGCTAAAAG
This sequence comes from Anaerolineales bacterium, assembly GCA_013140605.1. GTDB lineage: Bacteria > Chloroflexota > Anaerolineae > Anaerolineales > Villigracilaceae > Villigracilis. The sequence continues at coordinate 48,079 of JABFSL010000042.1, read as the reverse complement.
CGTGACCTGATACAACCTCTTTCAGCGCCGCGGATTCAAGGTCACGAAATGCAGATTCACCCTGTTGTTCCATAATGTGCGAAATGGATATACCCGCTTTGGTTTCGATGACGCGGTCAAGGTCAATGAAAGGGAGATTGAGATTATGAGCAAGTTTTTTTCCGACTGTAGATTTGCCTGTCCCAGGCGGGCCGTAGAGGAAGATATGCATGGTTTAATATCCAGTTATCAGTTTTGATTGTGAACCACATCATAAATATAGGCAAAAATATGACGGGGTTGTTGTGCGAGTTTTTGAATGATAAAGGAATATATCACTCCGAAAACACAGAAGATTCCGTAGCCAAGCAGAACTCCTGCGGCGTTAAGGATGACATCGTTGATGTCCACAGTGCGAAACGAAGCATGGAAGATTAATACAATGACAAGTTGGGCGATCTCAAAAACAAGTCCAACAGAAATGGCAAGCCAGGCGATTCTTTTAGGATTGATACGGGTAATAAAGCTGACTCCAAATCCAAACGGGACTGTAAGGAGGATATTTTCATAAATACTCCTGAAGCATAAAGCAGGCAGGTCGTCAAAGCAACCCCCAAAATCAAATGGCATAAGGTTGATGCTTAATTTGTTGCCGAACTTAGAGAAGTTTTCAGGAATATAAAATGGAAAAACAATTACACTTACAACAGCCATCATGTATATCCAAAAAATGGTAAAGAAAAATAGATATGAGATGCTTTTATTTTTTTGCCATAAAAAGATTAGGGAACCCCCCAGCAAGATAAGGCCAAGACATATGTGTGTCCAGTCAAAATCAATAAACATGAAAATTATCCCCAAAATACGTGTGGAATATTATCCATTGGGAGGTCTTCAAGCGTGGCTTTTCGCAAAGATTCAAAGCGCGGTTTCATTTCATTCATTGAGTCGCCGCCGAGTTTTTCGATGAGAGCATCAGCCAGGACAAAGGCGACCATTGCTTCAAGAATCGGGACGGCGCGAGGCACGGGGCAGAAGTCGGAGCGTTCATATTTGGTGGGTGATTCTGTCCCTGACGCCAGATCAACTGTCGGCTGGGGAAGAAGCGTGGTGGCTATCGGTTTCATCGCCGCGCGGATGATGATCGGCTGTCCATTACTAATTCCACCTTCGGTTCCGCCTGCGCGGTTTGAATTACGAATTAGGGATTGGGAATTAGGAATTAGGTTGATTGGGTCGTGGGCTTGCGTGCCGATTCGTTTTGCGTTTTCAAATGCATCGCCGACTTCGACACCTTTGATAGCTTGAACACTCATGATCGCCATTGCAAGCTTGGCTTCGAGGCGGCAATCCCATTGGACAAAACTGCCAAGGCCCACTGGAAGATTGAGCGCGACAATTTCAAGCACGCCACCCAATGTATTTTTGCCATGAATGGTTTTTTCAATCTCAGCACGCATTTGATCTGCGGATGATTCGATGGGACAGCGCACATCGGATTCTTCCGCGCGGATGAAGCGCTCTTCAAAAGGCATATCACCAAAATCAGTTTGGATTTCGCCAATGGATGAAACATATCCGCCGATGATGATTCCGAATTGTTCGAGAAAATGCTTGCACACTGCACCCGCCGCGACTCGCATGGTGGTTTCACGGGCGGAGGCGCGTTCAAGTGCGGGGCGCAAATCTTTATAACCATATTTCACCGCGCCAGTTAAGTCCGCGTGACCTGGGCGCGGAGCGGTCATTGGCTCGATGGCTTTGCCCTTCCATTTGACATGGTCATCGTTTTGGACGAGCAATGCAATCGGCGCGCCAGTGGTTTCGCCGCTCATCACGCCGCCGAGGATTTGCACGGTGTCCTTTTCAATTTTCATGCGTCCGCCTGAACCGTACCCCTGCTGGCGGCGGGCGAGTTCCTTGTTGATGATTTCAGTTGTGATGGAAAGTCCAGCGGGCATTCCATCAAGGATGGCTGTGAGCGATGGGCCGTGGGATTCTCCAGCCGTTAGGAAGCGTAAAGGCATTGTTGTCTCCAGTGATCAGTTATCGACAGCGTTTCGGAATACTTCGTTGGGAAGTTTTTTCCCCGTCCACAATTCGAATCCAAGCGCGGCTTGTTCGATGAGCATACCCAAACCTGTGGTCGCTCGCAGTCCTTGTAAACGGGCATCCCGCACAAATTTTGTCTCGCGTGGATTGTAGACCAAATCATAAATAACCGCATGGCTGGGCAATAAAATCCCTTCGGGTAGCGGCGATGTATTTATGTTTGGAGTCATGCCTAGTGGGGTGGTGTTTACCAGCAGGTCGAAGGTTGCAAGTTGAAGGTCAGTGAAAGTTGCGATTTGCATTTCGTAAGTTGAAAATGAACTTGCAAGTTGTTCTGCCTGTTCATGCCGGCGGGCGGCAAGGGCAACTTTCCAACCGTCATTGCATAAAGCATACACAACCGAACGAGCAGAACCACCTGCCCCCAATACAATTGCCGATTGCCGATTGCCGATTGATGATTGACTATCTTCAAGAAATCTTTTGAGGTCAGATAAAAAACCATGCGCGTCGGTATTGTCGCCGATGAGTTTATCGTCTCGCATATAAATGGTGTTGACTGCGCCAATGGATTTGGCTGTGGGCGTGAGTTCGTCCATAAATCGAATCACATTTTGTTTGTGCGGAATGGTGACGTTGAGTCCGACAATTTCGCCCGAGCGGACTTTATTGAGTAAGCCTTTCAAGCCCTGGTCATCATCGGGGTGAATAGGGAATAGGGAATAGTCACCTTGCAAACCTGCGGCTTGCAGGGCAGCATTTTGAATCTTTGGAGACATGCTATGACTAACAGGATAACCGATCAGGCCGAGTTTTATCATTGCAGCGCCTCAAGAACTTCAAAATAATTTGGGAATGTTTTGGAAACGCAGGATGGGTTTTCAATGGTCACGCCATCGAAGCGCAAGCCGATTAATGAGAACGCCATCGCCATGCGGTGGTCATTGTAGGTTTGAACGGTGGCAGGTTTGAAGGTTGAAGGTTGAAGGTTGAAGGTTGGGTATATGGTCATGCCGTCTTCGTGTTCTTCAACTTCTACTCCGAGCCGTTTGAGTTCAGTACAGGTTGCTGAAACACGGTCAGTCTCTTTGACACGAGCCGAAGCGATGCCACGAATTCTTGTTGGAGAAGATGCAAAGGGAGCAATGACTGCGAGGGTTTGGGCTGTGTCGGGGATATCGCGCATGTCCACATCTACACCGATCAATGACTCTGTTCCAGTAACTTCGATGAAATTCTCCCCTTCTATAACCTGACATCCCATTTGCTTAAAGACATCGAGAAATGCAATATCGCCTTGGATAGATTTGCGTGAGATGTTTTCCACGCGGACAGTCCCACCGCAGATGGCTGGAGCGGCGAAGAAGTAGGATGCGGCGGAAGCGTCGGACTCTATGGGGTAATTGGTAAGTGGTAAGTAGGAGGCTGAGCGAATGGTGAATTGTGAATAGTTGTCGCGTTCGATTTCCACGCCGAAGTCTTTCATAATCGCAATGGTCATATCCACATAGGGTTTGGAGTTGAGGTCTGTCGAAAGGGTAATTTCAATTTCACTTTGAGCGTATGGAGCGACCATGAGCAGGGCGGATAAAAATTGAGATGAAATATCGCCCGCAATCGCTGTCTTTCCGCCAGGCAAGCCATTGGAAGCAATTTTCACTGGCGGGCATATTTGGCGTCGAACATTTAACGTTGAACGTTCAACAGGCATAATCATTGCGCCAAGTTGTGTAAGCGAATCAACCAAATCCCCTATCGGACGTTCACGCATGCGCGGCTCGCCATCCAAGACATACTCACCATTTCCGAGTGTGAGAAACGCAGAGAGGAATCTTGCGGCTGTGCCTGCATTCCCAATGAATAGCTCGGCTTTCTTTGCAGGGATTTTTCCGCCGAGACCAGTAACAATCATCGAGTAAGCAACCTCATCCAATTGGACGTCGAAGCCAAGGGTTTGCAAAGCCTTGGCGAAGTAACGCGAATCGTCGGAGAACAAGGCATTGGTTAAATGCGTAGTTCCGTCTGCGAGGGATGCAATCAGCAAGGCACGGTTGGTCAGCGATTTGGAGCCTGGCACGCGGACAGTTGCTTTCAGCGGGTGTGTGATGGGAGTGATTTTCATAATGAGGTAACGGATTGCTTCGCAAAGCGGATAAACGGATGGGTATCTGCGTGTGTTTTTCACACAGAGAAATCTTGATATTTTTTCTGTGCTTCGTTCAAAACGGATTCAAGTTTCAAGAAATCACTTGAATCCAAAGCGGATTCGAGGTCTGCCAGTTGATTTTGCATTCCATGAAGCGCGTTCAAAACATTTTCACGGTTGGATTGCAGGACGCCCAGCATCATCGAAGAAGATGTGCCAGCTAGGCGGCTTGTAGATTTGAAGCCTGGGCCAATAAATGATGAAACATCTTGCGGCGTTGCAAGCGCCAGCGCGGAGGAAATCAAAAATGGCAAATGACTTGTGGATGCGAGGATGCGGTCATGTTCAACTGCTTCGAGAATTTTGGCTTTCGCGCCAACCGCTTCGATGATTTGATTGGCAGCAGATAATGCTCGTGGTGATGTTCGTTCAAGCGGGGTCAGCAAAAATGGCGCGGCGTAGTAGAGAGTCCGTTCGGCGTTGGCGAGGGAGAGTTTTTCCTTGCCGCAGATGGGATGTCCGCCGATGGGGTCAAAGCGTTTGGGCAGGCGCGACATGGATTCGACGATCAACTTTTTCGTTGAGCCCATGTCCATGATAATGCAGGGATTTTGTGTGAACGTTGGCAACTTCTCAAGCAGAGTCAAAATCGCGGGGACGGGGGCTGATAGGATTACAAGGTCAACTTCTGGGAGAAGGCTGGCAGGGTCACTGTCAGCGTAATCCACTATATGTTGGGACAGAGCAGTTTCGAGCGTGGGAAGATGCGGGTCAATCCCGTAGAGCGCGGCACATTTTCCACGCAATCCCAAAGCGAGCGAGCCGCCCATTAATCCCAATCCGATGATTGCGATCTTTGACTCTGCGAGATTAAAGTCAGGCTGTGGCATGTTGCGGAACCAAACGACGATCCACCGCTTCTGCCACCGCTTTGATCTGCTTCACCATTTTGGCAAATGCCTCAGGGGTGAGAGATTGCTTGCCATCCGAAATTGCGTGCGCGGGATCTTGATGCACTTCAACAATGATGCCATCGGCACCAGCAGCAACACCGCCTTTTGCAATTGCGGAGACATACGCGGAGTCGCCAGTGGAGTGCGAGGGATCGAGGATGACGGGAAGGTGCGTAAGTTTTTTGAGGACGGGGATGGCATTGATGTCAGTGGTGTTGCGCGTGGAAGTTTCAAATGTGCGGATGCCGCGCTCGCACAACATGACGCGCGTGTTGCCGCCGCTGATGATGTACTCGCTTGCCATCAACATTTCTTCGATGGTGGCGGACATGCCGCGTTTGAAAAGGACAGGAGTACGTGTTTCACCAATGGCACGCAGCAGATTGAAGTTTTGCATATTACGCGCGCCGAGTTGGAAAACATCCACATATTTTTCCATCATCTTGATTTGCGAAACTGCCATTACTTCGGCAACGATGGGCAAGCCTGTTTTTTCGCGGGCTTCAACCATGTATTCGAGACCTTCTTCGCCGAGACCTTGAAAGGCATATGGCGACGTGCGCGGTTTGAAGACGCCACCGCGAAGAGCATTTGCGCCCGCTTCCTTGACCGCCTGCGCGATCTCAAGAATCTGCGCACGGGACTCAACCGAGCACGGGCCTGCAATAATTGGGATTTCTGTGCCGCCAACGGAGAAGCCGTCGAGTTGAAATATAGAATCCTGTTCGTGGAATTGTCGTGAGGCAAGTTTGTAAGGCTTGGAAATACGTTGAACTTCCAATACGCCGGGCAATGCTTCAAAGATTTCCTTTGCAACATAGTGACCGTCGCCGACTGCGCCGATGATGGTTTGCTCAACGCCAAAGATGGGATGGGAAGATAATTTATGTTTTTCAATTTCGGCAATGACAGCGTCTATTTGTTCTCTGGGGGCACCGGGGTGCATGATGATCATCATGGTGATATTTCCTTTTTTATGTTTTGTAGGGGCGGGGCTCGTCCCCGCCCAATATTTATGTAAATCAAGGGCGACCACAAGGGTCGCCCCTACAAATTTATTTACGCCCACCCCTGCTTCAACGGTTGAACATTTCCTTGAACAGCGGCGAGCCTGCGTCCCATAATCTGCGCGATCTGACCAACCTGCTTGACCATCTCGGCAAATTTTTCTGGTTTGAGAGATTGCTTGCCATCCGAAACTGCTTTTGCAGGATCAGGATGAACTTCGATAATTAGTCCGTCTGCGCCTGCGGCAATGCCAGCGCGCGCAATCGCGGCGACATAATCCGCGTGGCCTGTGGAGTGGCTTGGGTCAAGGATGACGGGCAAATGAGTTAAGTGTTTTAAAACGGGAACAGCATTGATATCAGTAGTGTTACGCGTGGATGTTTCGAATGTGCGGATTCCGCGCTCACACAACATCACACGTTGATTTCCCCCAGCCAGAATATATTCAGCAGACATCAGTAGTTCTTCGATGGTAGCGGAAAGTCCGCGCTTGAGCAGAACCGCAGTGCGTGTTTCACCGATGGCGCGCAGTAAATTGAAATTCTGCATATTGCGCGCGCCCACTTGAAACACATCCACGTACTTCACCATCAAATCCAACTGCACCTGCGACATAATTTCAACAACGATGGGCAGGCCCGTTTTCTCGCGTGCCTCGGCGAGAAGTTCAAGACCTTCTTCGCCCAATCCTTGAAATGCATACGGCGATGTGCGCGGCTTGAACACTCCGCCGCGCAAAGCGGACGCTCCCGCCTCTTTCACAGCGATGGCTGTTTCAATGATCTGTGAGCGACTCTCCACCGAGCATGGTCCCGCAATGATGGCGATCTCATTTCCACCGACAGCGAATCCGCTCAATGGGATGATCGAATCTTCGGGGTGGAATTGTCGTGAAGCGAGCTTGTACGGCTGGGTGATACGCTGGACAATATCCACGCCGTCCAAGCCTTCGAAGCGTTCCATGGGAATATTATGTGTCTCACCGATCGCACCGATAATCGTCGCTTCGACTCCCTGCGATAAATGGACGGCGAGTCCCATTGATTTGATTTGTGCGATCACCGCTTCCACTTCCTGCGGCGTGGCATTGGCTTTCATTATGATCATCATAGGTTCTTCTCCTTAAAAATCCTGTCAAAGGTCAAAAGTCGAAGGTCACGTATTGACTTTTGACTTTCGACTTGGTTTTATTGCGCGGCAACCAAGTCGGGTCTCAACTTTACCGCATCGCGTAAATAAACGTGCGTGATTTCAGATTGCGGCATCTCCGTATTCCAGTGGACAAGTACACGGATGACTTTCCGCAAACTGCCAGGGACTGGGATTTCCCTTGCGCACATCATCGGGACGAGTCCCCAGCCCATTTGTCTCGCCGCCTGCGCGGGGAAGGTCGAGGCGAGATCGTCAGTCACGGTGAAAAGCGCGCTGCCTACATCCTCAGGCAACATGCTTTCATTTGCCGCCAAAATTGCTTCCAACAATTCCCGTGTGGCTTCGAGAATTAGATCGGGTTCATCTGCCGATACGGTTGTCGCGCCACGGATTCCACGGATTGCCATAATTGCTCCTTGTAGCCCCTCTCCCCTTTTGGGAGAGGGGTTGGGGTGAGGGGGAATAAAAAGAGCGAGACCGTGTGGTCTCGCTCTTTTTGCATACAGATTTTTTCTGTCTACTTAAGCGCAACCAGCGGCAACCGAGCGGAGGCCGTTAAAGTAATACGCAAAATAAAAGCGGACAGTAGTTAACATGTTGGGCGCTATTCTATGCGCGTCGCTCAAATGCGTCAAGGGGCAATTTTCCAGTTGAGTTGGAAGTATAATCAGCCCATATGTCCGTATTCTCTGGTAAACACATTCTACTCGGCGTGACAGGCTCCATTGCAAGTTACAAAGCCGCTGACGTTGCTTCCAAGCTTGCACAGGCAGGCGCAAAAGTGGACGTTCTTATAACAGGCGCGGGAGAAAAATTCGTTACACCGCTTACCTTCCAATCTGTGACTGGCCGCCGCGCATATGTCGAACAAGATCTGTGGGGCAATGAAGCACATGTCCTGCATGTCAGTTTCGGAAAAACAGCAGACCTGCTGGTCATCGCGCCATGTACAGCACATACCATCGCAAAGCTCGCACACGGCCTCGCGGATAATCTACTCACGGTCACAGCGCTGGCTGCGGAATGCCCGTTGGTGATCGCCCCCGCAATGGATGGCGGTATGTACTATCACCCCACCACGCAGGAAAATCTAACTAAACTTAGAGAAGGCGGCGCCATCATTATTGGTCCCGCTGACGGGCATCTCGCTTCCGGGCTAACAGGCAAGGGACGAATGATCGAGCCTGCCGAAATTATCGGTCACCTTCGAATCATACTTGGCAGGAATGGAAAACTCGCGGGTAAAAAGATCGTTGTCACTGCGGGCGGGACTCAGGAAGCGATCGACCCGGTGCGAGTCATTACGAATCATTCCTCCGGCAAGCAGGGATATGCGCTCGCCCAGGCAGCTCTCGATTCGGGCGCGGGCGTTTGCCTGATCACTGCGCCGACAGCATTGACTCCGCCTGTGGGTGCGCGCGTGATCAAAGCTAATAGCGTGCAGGAAATGCTTAATGCGGTGATGAAAGAATCCGCTGATGCTTTGATCATGGCGGTGGCGGCGGCAGACTTCCGCCCGGTGCAGGCTGCAAAGGATAAATTGAAAAAGCGCGACGGCATTCCGCAGGTAAAACTCGAAGCGGCGCCTGATATCCTTAAAACAGTTGCCAGCTCACAGTTAAGTAAGAAGCGTTTTCAAGTCGTGGCAGGATTCGCGGCGGAGAGTCGCGACCTTCTCGAAAACGCATCCGAAAAGCTGCAATCAAAAAATCTGGATTTTATTGTTGCGAATAATATTTCCGCTGACGATGCGGGGTTTGCGGTGGAGACCAATCGCGTGACGATCCTGTTCGCAAATGGGTCGAAGGAAACGCTGCCGCTGATGAGTAAAATCGAAGTGGCGGAAAAGATCATCGAACACATATCAAAGCTGTTGGAGTGAACATGCGCGTTTTGGTCATATCGGATATACATGCAAATTACACCGCGCTACAGGCTGTGTTAAAAGACGCCGGACAGGTGGATGAAACCTGGTGTCTTGGAGATCTTGTGGGCTACGGCCCCGACCCAAACGCAGTTGTTGAGGAAGTGCGGGAGATCCCAAACCTTACCTGTATGCTTGGAAATCATGACGTGGCAGTCATTGGCAAAATGCCGTTCGAAACTTTTAATGGTGACGCACGCCGTTCATTGATGCATCATGAAAAAGTGATGACTGCGGATAACATGGATTATCTGAACTCGCTTTCTTCCAACACAAAGGTATGCGGTGACGCTACGCTTGCGCATGGAAGCCCGCGCGACCCGTTGTGGGAATATATTTTGAACTCGCTTTCGGCGCGGATCAACTTTGACCATTTCACCACGCCCTGGTGTTTCGTTGGGCACTCTCACATTCAATGTCTGTTTGCTTTGGATCCAAGAAGCGACCGCGTCACCCTGGATCAAACAAAACCTGATAAAACGATCAACCTGCGCCCGAAACTGATCCTGAACCCAGGCTCGGTCGGCCAGCCGCGAGACCGTGACCCGCGCGCCGCATACGCCATTTACGATACTGATGCAAACACCTGGACTCCACGCCGTGTGATGTACAACATTGCCGAAGTGCAGGAGCGCATCCGCTCTTCAGGTCTGCCTGAAAAACATGCGGCTCGTCTTGCCGAAGGTTGGTAGTCATTCGGAAAGCGGAGAGCAGAAGGCGGATGACTGGAACTATTTCTATATGATGTTCGTCTTTTGTGTAGTGAAAACAAGGAGAAGAAATCATGAAAAGAATTTTGCCATTTAGTCTCGTTATTATTACCGCCCTGATCCTCGCCGCATGTGGCGGTGCCTCAGCTGAATCCCCAGTGCAATTGGTAGACAACTATAGCGTGTCTGGTGGTGCACCGGTGGCGCAGGATTCAGCGCTGCCCGCCAGCGCTCCAGAAGCAAGAGCGGCTGAAGAATCCGCAGCAAACACTGGTTCCGGCGTTTCAGCGGCGGCAGTGGAACGCATCGTCATCAAGAACGCCGACCTCGCCATTGTTGTCTCGGATGTTGAAGGACGCATGAAGAACATCCAGATCATGGCTGAGCAAATGGGCGGGTTTGTCGTTTCATCGAATCTATATCAAAGCTTCACAAGCGATTACATCGAAGTGCCCGAAGCGCAGATCGTGATCCGCGTGCCTTCCGATCAATTGGAAAAGGCAATGGATCAGATCAAGAAGGACACGGTTGAAGTCCAAACTGAAAATATTTCAGGTCAGGATGTCACCGCTGAATATGTGGATTTGCAATCCCGTCTAAAGAATCTAGAAGCCGCCGAAGCGCAGTTGGATGAGATCTTGAAGAAAGCCACAGAAACCGAAGATGTGGTCAATGTTTTCAATCAGCTCGTTTATTATCGCGAACAGATCGAATTGGTAAAAGGCCAGATCAAGTATTACGAAGAAGCCGCCGCGCTTTCGGCCATCAGCGTACGCATCATCGCCGAAGAAACCATTCAACCTGTTGTGATCGGCACCTGGGAGCCCAAAGGCGTGGCTCTTGAAGCTGTACAGAACCTGATCGACTTCCTAAAAGGCTTTACAGAATTCCTCATTACTTTTGTGATCTATATTCTGCCGGTTCTGATCATCATCTTCCTTTCGCTGTATCTTGTCTTCCTCGGCGTACGCGCACTCTTTAGAAAAATGCGCGGCAATAAGGTCAGGAACGAACAGCCGCAAGATGTTTCTGTTGAGAAGAAGTAAAAAGTAAAAAGTGAGAGGTCGCCGTTTGGCGACCTCTTTTTTTATACGTCATTGCGAGGGCATCTTTGTTTTTCGCCCGAAGCAATCGCGCGTTAGGTATAATCACCTTATGGAATCTCTTGTCCGCGATGCGCTCTCATTATTCAATGTCCACATGACAGGACGGCAAGTCATGGCGCTTATCACTTATGAGCGTGAACTGCTGGATTGGAATCAGAAATTCAATCTCACCGCCATTCGGGATGTGGAGTCGATCCGCACCAAACATTTTCTGGATTCATTTTCCTGCGTACTGGCGTGGAATGCAAATCCCCCGCGCCGCCTCATTGACGTGGGAACTGGTGCCGGTTTCCCGGGCATTCCCTTGAAAATAATTTATCCCTCCATGCAATTGACATTGGTGGAGTCTGTTGGGAAGAAAGCCATGTTCTGCCAGCACATTATCAGCGTGCTTGGGCTGGAAGGCGTGAACGTCATCCAGGCTCGTGCTGAAGACCTTGGACAAAAAACGGCGCATCGTGAAACTTACGATTGGGCCGTGGCCCGCGCAGTGGCGAATCTCAATGTGTTGAGCGAATATCTTCTTCCGCTGGTAAAAGTCGGCGGGATAGTGCTCGCGCAAAAAGGTGAAAGCGGACCCGCCGAAGCGCAGTCCGCTGAAAACGCGATGAAATTATTGGGTGGAAAATTAAAGCAGTTGATCCCCGTCAACCTGCCCGGCGTTGCCGATGACCGTTATCTTGTTCTTATTGACAAGGTCGCCGCCACGCCACCGAAGTATCCGCGTAATGCGGGGATGCCTGCAAAGACGCCGTTGTGATTGTAGGGGCGAGGTGACCTCGCCCCTACCGCATCAACAACTTGATTCATCCACAATCGTGATCTTGTCTTCCTTGTTGGGGATGATACACAGGAATTCAAACGGCTCTTCGCCGATGTTCTCATAGAAATGAATCATACCTTCGGGGATAAAGACCACATCGCCAGCTTTGACTTCAACAACTTCATCACCGAGTCCGATCTTCGCATGTCCGCGCAGAACGTATTGCTCATGCTCCAGCGTGTTGGTGTGACGCGGCATTCCTCCGCCGGGCAGCATGGAAAATTTCCGCAGGGCAAAATTTGGTCCCTCTTGAGATGAGATCAACACTTGAATCTTGGTGTCTTTTCCAGCGGCTACGTTTTTAGCTTCGACTTCGTTTGAATGTTTTACTGTCATGGTTACCTCTTTTTATTGTCGTCATTGCGAGGAGGGCGGTCTCCCCGACGAAGCAATCTTATTATCAAATTGGGGATTGCTTCGGGCTAACGCCCTCGCAATGACGGGTGGATATTTATAAACCGTGCTGTATCGCAATGACTGCGGCCTGAGTCCGATCAGAGACATTTAGCTTTTCAAGAATCGCGCTGACGTGATTCCGCACAGTCCCTTCGGATAGGTGTAACTGTGCGGCGATCTCGCTGTTGTTAATGCCTTTGGCGATTAAGCGCAGCACATCCAGTTCGCGCTCGGTTAGCTTGTCTGTCAATATGGATGTGGGCTGAGTCTGCTTGCTGGCGACTTGATTGAGCAATTTACCCGCGATGGCGGGGTCAACAAAGGATTTGCCGTCCATTGTTCCGCGAATGGCTTCGACAATTTTCTGACGTGATGTATCTTTCAATAAATACCCCGACGCACCCGCGCGAATGGCATCAAAGACCCATTCATCGTCATCGTAGGTGGTCAGCACGAGTATCTTTATATTGGGGAATTTTGTTCTGATCTCGCGTGTGGCTTCGATGCCGTTCATGATTGGCATTTTCAAATCCATCAGAATCAAATCAGGCTGCTTTTGCGCGGCGAGTTCAATCGCTTCCGCGCCATCCTGCGCTGCGCCAACAACTTGAAAATCCTTCTCGAGATTGAGGAGCATTTCAAGTCCATCACGGATCACGGCCTGGTCGTCACAGAGGAGGATTTTCATAGTTGATTCTCGACGGTGGACAATAGACCGTTGACCATTTACCTGTCCACCGTCCATTGTCTGTCGTCCGCAGTTATTATATCGTCAGCACAACCTTCGTGCCTTTTCCTTTTTCGCCCTTCGATACGGCTTCGCCACTCAGGGCAGGGCTTTCAATTTTCAACTTACCGCCCACAAGTTCGGCGCGTTCATGCATGCCCACCAAACCAAAATGACCCGATGATATATCAGACTTCATATCAAATCCGATGCCGTCATCTTGAATAGTGAGCGTGGTGTGACCATTACTTTGCAGGCTCACGCTGAAATTTTTGGCGCGCGAGTGATTGATGATATTTTCAATACACTCCTGTGCGATGCGATAGATGGTCTGCTCCACATCCGGGCTGAGAGAAGGCATGGGATTTTTAAGATCAAGCGTCAGATTAAGGTGGAAGCGCGCCGCCGCGGATTCAGCCGCGCGCTGGATGGCGAGTCCAAGTCCCATGTCTTCCAAAGATGATGAGCGCAAGGCTTTAAGCGCGCGGCGGGTTTCATCTACGCCGATGCGGGTCGACTCCAATGATTTATCGATCAACTCGCGGGTCTTGTTTGAGTCAATATCGAAATAAGCCTTGGCGGTTTCAAGCGAAACGGAAATTGCGGTGAGGGAATGAGCGAGCGTATCATGCAGTTCACGCGCGAGACGGTTGCGTTCGCGGCTCACCGTGAGCTGCTCCAGCGTGGACGCATAGTGCGTGAGATTGGCATTCGCGTCCCGCAGTGATTCCCGCTGTTGGCGAAGTTGTGTAACCAGCAAACTGATAAAGACACCGACCGCAATAAAACTGATCATGCGAATGATGGCGATAAAAATAAAAACAGAAATACTTCGGTAGTTCATCGTGCTGAAATAAATGAGACTTAGCTCAAGTGTGGTGGTGGCGATGCTGAAAAAAATAACATGCGTTAATTCATATTCCCATGCCACGAGGGCGAGCGCAACGAATAGCACTGGCAATTGACGAAGCGCCATTCCCTCCGCATTTGCCAACGGACCCTGGGGGAAGCGCGGCGTGATCAACACATTGATAATAATTGGCGCTGTGGAAATAGTGAGCAGAAGCAGGGGATAGAAGGCTTTCCCAAGTTTTATCTGTATCCAGGTTGAATGAGCAAAGATAAGAAACAGCAAAGCGATCAATCCGTTTGCGCCGTAGAAAAGATAGACAGGCTTGAACGGATTTCTCAGCAGGTTGGGCTGAGCGGGCACAAGTCCCTGCGAATTGGGTGGGAGCTGCTGACCGGGCGCAAGCTGTTGGAATGGCGGGTTTTGTGTAATTGGAAGATTCGTTTGTGTGTATAGCACAAAATCCATGAGTGCCATCGCAAGCAGGAATCCAATCCAGATCCATGCGGCGGTACGAAGAATTCGAGTTGATTCTTTCAGGGAGTGCATACGCAAATCTTATCACGAAGGGACTTGCACGCCTTGTGTGTGCCGTCATGATTTCTCCATATTATCCATGACTGGTGTCATGGGTGTGGATGTGTGAATTCATGGGTTTACGGGGCAAGTGGTGACTGGCTTCACTCTCGGGTTTTGGCGGTGAAATATAAAATAATAAAGTAAAAAGTAAAAAGTAAAAAGTGAGAAGTGAGAAGTGAAATTCGGTGGTCGAGTAGACACGAGCGATAGCGAGAGTCGTATCGAGACCACCAATGACAAGTGAACATGAAATGGGTGGTTTCGGTACGCCCCGCGAAAATCATGCGGGGCTACTCGACCGCCAGCGTAAAAAAATAACATGGAGCAACTATGACAACTGAAACCATCCAATCTCAACCCTCGTTCTTGAAGAAGAATCTCTTCCTCGGCGTAACGATCTCAACCGCCCTCGTCATCGTCATCATGGCATTCTCGTTTGGACTGCACATGTACAACATCGAAGCGATTGGCGACGCAAATGCGTATTACACCGCAGCTGTCAAATCGATGCTGCAATCGTGGAGCAATTTCTTCTTTGTCGCGGCGGAACCTGGCGGCTCGGTCACAGTGGACAAGCCTCCGCTGGGATTATGGATCGAAGCGGTCTTCGCATACTTTCTCGGCGTAAGCGGCTTTAGCGTTTCACTTCCAAATATCATCGCGGGAGTTTTGGGAATTCCGCTTCTGTATGCGATGGTCAAAAAATATATGGGCGAACTGGCAGGAATCATCGCGGCATTTGTCATGGCGATCACGCCAGTCTTCGTTGCCACGAATCGCAACAACACCATGGACGGTCTGCTCGTTTTCTTTTTACTTCTCGCGGCGTGGACATTTATCAAAGCCACCGAGTCAGGCAAACTGACATGGCTTTTGCTTGGCGCATTCATCGTCGGCCTCGGCTTCAACATCAAAATGATGCAGGCCTTTTTGCCGCTCCCCGCTTTTTACGCGCTGTATTTCTTCGGCTCAAAAGAAGCCTGGCTGCGCAAAGTTATCAACCTCGGCATCGCAACAGTTTTACTTATCGCAGTCTCGTTATCGTGGGCAATCGTCGTGGATTTGACTCCCGCAGATTCACGTCCCTACATTGGTTCCAGCGATAACAACACAGTCATGGGATTGATCTTCGGGCATAACGGAGTCTCGCGACTCGAAAGCAGTGGCGGCCCTGGAGGAGGAACGCCTCCCTCCGCGCCGATTGCTGGTACAGATTCCAATCAGGGGATTCAGCCTCTGACTGGTACTCGTCAAGGGCCGCCGCCACAGGCATTGGATGCCTGCACCAGTTCCACACAAGGTGACGCTTGTTCATTTACTCAGCAAAATGGAAACACGATCAATGGCTCGTGTATAACACCTCCAAACCAAAATGTATTGGCCTGTGCGCCTGTTGGAATGATCCCGCAGAATGGTCAGGCTCCCGTTGGCGGACTGGGTGGTCAAAACGGCGGGACGCAATTCAGCCAGGAGACGGGTGAGCCTGGTGTCTTCCGCTTCTTCACAAATCCACTTTCAAAACAAATGTCATGGCTATTACCCTTCGCACTCATCAGTGTTTTGCTGGGGCTCTTCGGATCAAGAATCAAACTACCCATCGAGTCTGGTGTTCACAAATCTCTTATCCTCTGGGGCGGATGGCTATTGACCTGCGTTGTATTCTTCAGCATGGTCTCTGGAATTTTCCATTCGTATTACGCCATCATGCTGGCTCCCGCTCTCGGCGCAATGGTTGGAATCGGATTTACTCAATTATGGTCATGGGGCAGGGATAGGAATTGGGCTGGCGTTCTGCTCATCGTTGCATCCGCGATAACGCTTGGCTTTCAATTCTTTGCGATGAATCAATACGGCGAGAACATGTGGTGGATGCTCCCAGCGGGAATCCTCTTTATGGTGGGAGTCAGCCTAATGGTTGCGCGAAGCGGGAAGCGGGTTGCCTACGCCACGATCCTGTCTGCGATGTTGGTCATACCAATGTACTGGACAGTCATGACCGTGGCGTCCAATCCAAACATAAATTTACCCACTGCATACACGGGCAGCAATCAGCAAAATGGATTGCGCCCTGCCATGCAAGGCAATAGTCCTGCGTTGAATGCGAACGATAAACTTCTGACTTATCTTGAAGCCAATACGCAGGATGTGGAATATCTCGTGGCTGTGCCCTCATCACAAAGCGGGTCATCACTCGTGCTCGCCACGGGGCGACCCGTGCTGTACATGGGCGGCTTCGGCGGACAGGACGAAGTCGTCAACGCAGAAGATTTATCCGCGATGGTGGCGAACAGCGAATTGCGTTACGTGATGTACGGCGGTGATCGCGGCGGCAAAACGGATATTACGAATTGGCTGAGTGCTTCGTGTTCTGTTGTGTCTGAATTCAGTAATACAGCATCAGGCAATCAGGGACCGGGAAATCAGGCAACAACGTTGTATCTTTGCAAGTAAAAACATGACGAAGCAATCTCTACCTCATTTTGGATGTAAAACAGCGTGTGAGATTGCTTCGTCCGGCTATCGCCCTCCTCGCAATGACGGAATTCTGTTTTTGAGATGGCTTGCAGTTACCTGTTCAATTCTGAATACACGCTTTCAGGTATATCTGCGATTTTATAAATGTAAATATACTCAAGCCCATTAATGAGAATGATTTTTTCAGGGTTCACACTCTGTAATGCTCCCAAAATCTTTTCTGTCTCAGGCTGTTTTTCACGCACGATCGGGTAGAGAACCAGATAATCGGAATTCCGCATATCCTTTGTGATCGTCGCAAAATCCTCATCGATCAGGTAGACCCTCTTGAATACCAGTGTCTTGCCCGGGAAGAAAAAGGAAAACGTGCCCATGCCATTGTAAACATAAGCGCGGATTTCCGTTGCGTTCGGTTTTTGCGCGAGATAGTCAGACGCTTCCGCCAAGCCTTCCCCATAACCCAGGGTAGCCGCCTGATTTGCAAGCGGACTCTTGTAAGTGAAGTAATATGGCGCATAGGGAAGCCCGAACGAGATCTGCACGCCGATCAGAACGACAAAAAATAAAATGGATGAATAAGCACGGTTCAGCCCTGTCCATCGGTTTTGCAGCTGCATCCATACAAACGCCCAGCCAATTCCCGCCATCACATCAAAGCAGACATAACTACTGAGGATATAGTGCGGAGAGTTGCGTCCCTGCGCGATACCAAACATGGCAATGAACAACCCACCCAGCAAGGCCAAATAAACAAGAGTCGATCTTATTGGGGCGGGTAAGCGCTCCTTATCTTTTGAGAAAAAAATCATTATGGCAAATATTAATCCAAGCCATGTGACTGGTGTCGTGGAGGATGCCCAGCTTCGCAAATACAGAGCAATGCCATCAAACTTCGTGACAAGGCTAAAACTCGATGGCTGCAATTGTTCGGTCACTTCAATGCGCGCACCTTGAAATGCGTAGCTGAACGCGTTTCCATATACTTCTGCCAGCATTTTCCCAGGTGCGACCCACATGCCGGGCCAAAGAATAAAATACACCAAAGCCGCTGTACCAAACCAAATCATGAACGACTTAACCGCGTCCCAAAACTTTGCGCTGAAGGTTTGCCCATTATTCTTAAATAAACCGACAACGAGCATCAAGCCAAAGACCCCAACAACGACAATGGAGGATGATTTGGTTAATTGAGCAAGACCGAACGCCGCGCCTGAAACAAGCAGGTAGATCAGCTTTCGGTCTTTGTTGAGATATGTCTGCATTCCCAACAATGAAACAAGCACGAACATCGCCAACATGCCTTCATGATTCAACAGGCGCGAATGTCCAAGGAAAAATGGCGCGGTCATTGCCAGCCCAATGGCAGGGAATGCGGTTGTTCGGTCAATGAGTTTTTGGAGAAGGAAATACCCCAGTACCGCCAACGCAAGCAATAATGCGGTTTGAATGAACCTGCTATTGCGGACAAGATCCAGGGCTTCCTTTCCATTTGCGCGCATAAAGTCTTCAAACTTGGGCTTGCGCACATCGAAATATCCCTGTTCAAGGGCTCGATATTTGGGGAAATAGGAAAGCATCCCCGCAGTCACGATCCACGTGGTGGTTACTGCGGGATGGTAATCATAGATCGTAATTTCAAAATCCTGATGAGTGAGCGCGTAATAATAATTGGAACCAGAGATCACCCACCAGGGTTCGTCAATGGTGACAACCCTGTCGATTCCGATGACGTGCGATGGGATGATCAATGCCAGCAGAACGAGCAGTAAGATCAGCCCATGCCATTTGTTTTTGTCCATATTTTTACTCATAAGTTTGAAAGGGCTTCGAAGACACTCGCTGGCAGATCATCCACTTGATAGATGATGACGTACTTCATTCCATCCAGCCAGACTTCGTGCAGGGGTTCCACAGTTGACAGGATATCAAGATAGGCTTCATATTTTTCCGACTGACCCTGATTGGCATTATAGATCACCAGATAATCAGCAGATTGGACCACTCTCAACAGGTCTTCGGCATGTTCCCCGTCAACCCAAAACGGCCTGAATGCGACAGTCTGGCCCGGGTAGTAGTACGAGAAACATCCGCGGCCATAATAGGATAGTACCGTTAAATCCTTTGCGTTTGGCAGAGTGGCAAGGTATTGCGCGGCAATTTCCAATCCTTCACCATAAGCAAACTGCGGAAAATCCCTGTCTTTGCCAGTCTCAAAATAGAGTGGGTTCTGATAAGTAAAATAATATGGGAAGAAGGAGGCCGCACTCCATACTTGAAGAATCAGTATAAGGGATATACCGGCATATTGCATTTGTTGAATTCGTATGGATGCAAAGAAACCTGCCAGCCACTTAATAAAATGGAACCAGCCCAGCCCAGCCAGTAAATTCAAGGCCAAATAACTGGTGAGAATATAATGCGGCGAGTTGCGTCCCTGCGCGATGCCGATCATGAAAATGAACGCAATGGCAGTTGTCACCAACAGCGTAAATAATTGCCTGTAGGGGCGGACCAGTTCCCGGTCACGTGTGAACGGGATCGTAAATCCCAAAAGGACGCCGAGCCATGTGATCGGAGTCGTCCTGAAAATTAATACCTTTGCCACTTCCCAGATCCCCGATAATTTACCAAGGTTGAATTGAGAAACATCCAGTTCCTCGGTGACCGTGAGACGCGCGCCCTGAAAGGCATAGCTGAAGGCATTGCCGTACACTTCATAAAGCATCTTCGCGGGCGCAACCCACATGCCCGGCCAGAAGATAAAATAAGTCACCGCCAATGACAAAATCCAAATCGCAAATGTTTTTGAATTATTAATAATTGTTTTGGACAAACCATCTTTTCGTTCCTGCATGATTTGAATAATCAGCAAAATACCGATCGGCGCAAGCATGGCTATCGCGGATGATTTTGTTAATTGCGCAAACCCCGCCGCAATGCCAGACAGGATCAAAAATATAAACCTGCGTCCCTGTGAAAGATAAATTGCCAGAGCTAAAATGGAAATCATTACAAACAATGAAAGCATGGCTTCATGATCGAGCAGGCGCGATTGACCCAAATGAAAAGGATCGAACGAAGCGAAGAGAACCGTAAACAAGGCAATCAGTTTCGGAACAAGTTTCTGCAATAAATAATAAAGCACAAGAAAAAGAATAAGGATGATGAATACTTGAATGACCCGCGCATAGGTCAGAAGCACAAGCGGATCCCGACCATGTTCGATCATGAACGGATCGAGAATCCCTTTTTCGTAATTAAGATAGCCTTGCTCCAAAGCGCGATATTCAGGAAAATACGCCAACATCCCGAAGGCGATGATCCACATGGTGGTTACAGCGGGTTGATATTCATAGACCGTGTTCTCAAATTCCCTCTGCGCAACCGCATAATAAAAATTCGCGCCCTGGCTTAACCAGGATGGTTCATCAAGCGTGACGAAAGAGTCGATCTTTGAAATGCGCGGCACGAATATCACAACGATCAACACGATATAAATTAAGATATCAGTTATTCTATTTCGGGGCATGAATCGGATTATAACATGCGCATTTTGCATAAATTCCATGCGTTCAATGATGATAAAATCACTTATCAAATTCCAAATATGAAAAAATTATTCAACAAACTGTTTCAAAAAGAAGCCGTCAGCGTTCCAATCATAATTTTCCTGCTGGTCCTGCTGGCTTATGGATTACTGACTCCGCGCATGGGCTTTTATTGGGATGATTGGCCTTTCGCGTGGTTCCTGAAGTTTTTCGGCCCCGCTGAATTTATCGAATCATTCCGCCCGTTCCGCCCATTCCTCGGGCCGATCTTTACGGTAACGACCGCCTTGTTTGGGGGCGATCCGTTTACCTGGCAGTTGGTTGGATTGGCGTTCCGCTTCTTTCTCTCCCTCGAAATTTGGTACGTGCTCCGATTGATCTGGCCCACCCGAAAATGGGATCTGATGTGGGTAGTGCTTCTATTTACGGTGTACCCCGGTTACCAACAACAATGGGTTTCATTGACCCATGTCAATCAGGAGATCATTCCGCTGACGTGGCTCATCGCATCTTTTGGTGTGACCGCCTACGCGATTCGAAACGAGCATCTCCGCAAACGGCTGACGATCCTTGCGCTGATCTTGCAAGCCATGGGACTTTTCTCAACCGAATATTTTTTCGGTCTGGAAGTTTTGCGCTTTTTCTTTTTGCTCGCGATCTTCGCGGAGACAATAATTGCGCGAAAAGATTTATTGCAGAAAACCATAATTTCATGGTTCCCCTATTTTTGTATATGGATACTCAACGCCGCGTGGACATTTGCCTATCATCGCTCGGCGGCTTATAACTCCTACGATATAAATATTTTATCCAGCCCATCCTTCTCACCGCTTGCAATAGGAAATGAAATCCTGACGACCATTTCATTGTCTGGTTTCATGTCATGGCTGAATACATTCGGCATTATTTCAACGATAGACGGGTCTTTGACTCAGGTTATATCAGCGGCGATTCTTATAATTTCAGCAACTGCCATTTTTATATTTATGCGCTTCTTCTCCAACGGGACAACTGATCAGCATCCGACGGAGAAAGATTCATGGGGACAGTGGGCCATGTCCATTGGCCTGATTGCGATATTCGCTGGCCGCCTCCCGTCATGGGCCGCTGGCCTGCCGCTAAAACTTGAATTTGATTATGACCGCTTCTTTATCTCCATCATGTTTGGGGCGAGTCTATTCATCGTTGGGCTGGCAACTTACATCTTAAAGGATGGGAAGCGCAAGGTCTGCATCCTCAGCCTATTGATCGGATTGTCAACAGCGTATCAATTCACAGTTGCAAACACCTTCCGCCGCGACACGGCCAATCAACAGGATTTCTTCTGGCAGTTGACATGGCGCATCCCCGCATTGGAAGAGAACACTGCGCTGTTAACCTATGAATTGCCTTTGAAATATGTCTCCGACCTGCAACTCACCGCTCCACTAAATTGGATCTACGCACCACAGTTCGAAGGCCGCGATATTCCGTATGTGCTTTATTATCTAAAAACGCGATTCAACACAGCTTCTTTGAAAGCGGACGAACCAATAGAACTTCAATATCGCACAGTGAATTTCAGCGGCTCAACTTCGGATAGTGTTGTGATTTATAAAGAGGCCGACGGCTGCCTGCGCGTGCTTGACCCAGTCTACGGAAACGAAGAGACAATCCCTGGCGCAAATTATTTCCTGCTAAACGCAATCCCGCTTTCAAATCCAGATTTGATTCAAGTTAATGCATCCCAACCCGCGTTGGATAAAAGATTATTCGGTCCCGAACCCGCCCACGGCTGGTGCTATTTCTACGCAAAAGCTGAACTCGCCCGCCAGCAATCTGATTGGGAAGGGGTTGTGAAGTTATACAATCAGGCACAGAAAAATGGATTCAACGCATCCATGCCGGTTGAGAATTTGCCTTTCATTGAAGCCTTTGCTTTAACTGACGACATGGATATGGCCATCAAATTAACCGAACGCACAATCAAAGAGCAAAACACATTATGCCCGGCGCTTCACACACTTTGGGATCGCGTGTTACAGATTCAAAAATCTTCAGTTGACATAAAAACTGTTTTGCGGGAAGGCTGTAAACCATAAGAGCTACTTCCCTGGAGGGAGATCAATTAGGAAGGTTTCAATCTTGACAAGCAGATACAAGGCAAGTATAAAACTTTAAAATCCATCTAACTATTTAATGGTTTCAAAAGGAAATTTATATGTATTCATCAATCTCTCGAAAAAAGCGCGAACAGGGACAGGGGTTGGTTGAATACTCACTTATTCTTGTATTGGTTGGCCTTATCGTCATCGCCGCATTGATGATCCTCGGCCCCCGTTATTGGAAATGTCTTTAGCCAGATCAACAGTTCGCTTTCTGGTGTAAGTGCGGGCGAAATCGGGGAAATATCAACGCCGCCTCCAACAGACTGCTCCGCGCAACAAGCTGCTTTTATCGCAGCCCTTGATGCCTATAACGCTTGCATGGATGATCATCATAATGAGGCAAATCATTGCCAGTCGGAACAAGCGGCAGTTGATGCTGCAAATTCCGCACTGGAGGCCTGCACACTTCCGTAATGAATTGGATTTTCCGCTATTTTTTCAAGCCGCCGGCTCAAACGGCGGCTTGAATTTTATGCCTGAATCTTGTATTTAGAACGTCGAATCCTGACAGACTTGGTATAATTCGCGAACTACGCAGTCCTGCGTCCTCAATGACGCGGACTAAAAATTCTGCAAGGAGCAGGATGGAAAAAAAGTACCACATCTGGACCGAAGGCTGCCAAATGAATGTAGCCGACTCACAGCGGGTCGGCTCTTCGCTTGAGCATCTTGGCTACACCCTTACCGAAACCATCGAGGAAGCGGACGTTATCGTTTTAAATACCTGTGTCGTGCGCCAATCCGCCGAAGATAAAGCCTACGGGCGCGTCACTTCGCTTGCTCCGCTGAAAAAGAAAAATCCTAACCTCGTCATCAACCTCATGGGCTGTATGGTCGGCGTGCGCGGTGCGGAGAAACTGCGCGAGAAACTTCCGTACGTGGATGTCTTCTCCCCGCCCTCTGACCCCGGCCCGTTGATTTCGCTTCTTACCCAGGGTGAAATCCACTCACTGGAAGATGCGGAAACCACGCGCCGATTCCTGATGATGGACGAGGAGTTGATTCTCCCCGTGGCAGAGCAGGGCAAACTCATCAGCGCGCATGTGCCCATTGTGTATGGCTGTTCACACGCCTGCACATTTTGCATCATCCCATCCAAACGTGGCGGTGAACGCTCCCGACCCGTTGGTGATGTTGTAGCTGAAGTCCGCTCGCTGGCGAAACAAGGCGTCAAAGAAGTGACTCTGCTCGGTCAAATCGTGGACCGCTACGGCAAGGACATTCCCGACGGCCCCAATCTCGCAAAACTCCTACGCCTCATCCACGAAGTGGAGGGCATTGAGCGCATCCGCTTCCTGACCTCGCACCCCAATTATTTTGAAGATGACCTCATTCAAGCCATCGCCGAACTTCCGCGTGTGATGCCGCACATCGAACTTCCCATTCAAGCTGGTGATGATGAAGTTTTATCGAACATGAAACGTGGATACACCCAACAGCAATATCGCGACCTCGTGGCAAAGATCCGCAAACAAATTCCTGGATGTTCCATCGCGACGGACATCATCGTCGGATTCCCCGGCGAGACGGAAGAACAGTTCATGGAAACCTACCGCGTCCTCTCCGACCTGAAACTGGATGTGGCGCATCTGGCACGCTACTCGCTGAGAGAGGGAACCGTCGCCACCCGCCGCATGGACGACAACGTCCCCGAAGAAGACAAACTCCGCCGCCTGCATATTCTTGATGATCTACAGGAAAAAATCCTGGCAGAGATCAACAAAAAATATCTCGGTGAAACTGTTGACGTGTTATTTGAAGATAAAGTCAAAGCCCGCTGGCGTGGACGCACCCCCACCAATAAAATTGTCTTCGCTGAATCAGAAGATGACCTGCGCGGCAAAATCATCCCCGTCACCATCACATGGACAGGACCGTGGTCCATGCAGGCAGTGCTGAAACAGCTCGTGTTGATTTCTCTGTAAACAAAAGCGCGTCGCACCAGACGAGTAGATTTTCCTGCCATGTCGTTGCGAGGAGGGCACTTGCTCTTCCCGACGAAGCAATCCCCTGTTATTAGGAGACTGCTTCGGCTAAAAACAAGAGCGCCTCGCAGCGACATAATTCATTCTGAGCATCTTATTTACGGGGGTTATAATTTCGCCACAACCTATGTCTCTCAACGAACTCATCACCACCTTTGCCAATAATCTTCTGCCAATCCTATTGGTTAGCGGCGCTGGATTTATTCTTGGCAAATTCCTCACCGTCGATTCGCGCTCCCTTGGGCGCGTGGTCTTTTATGTCTTCAGTCCATTGCTCGTATTTGACTTGATGATAAAAAGCAAATTGAATCTGGCACAAGCCCTGACCACTGTCGGCTATACAGTTTCTGTCATCGCAGTCATGGGATTGCTGGCTTTCCTGTTCAGCAAATTATTCCAACTGGAAAGACCATATATGCTGGCCGTCATTCTCACCGTGGCATTTGGCAACACCGGCAACTATGGGTTACCCCTGGTCAAATTCGCATTCGGGAATGACGCGCTGGCGGTTGCATCCATTTTCTATGTGACAACGACCATACTCTTCAACACAGTCGGTGTGATTATCGCATCCCTCGGCCACATGGATTTGAAATCTGCGGTGCTTGGGATTTTCAAACTGCCGATCCTGTATGGCGTGCTGTTGGCGATCCTTGTCAAAGCGTTGGGAATTGAACTGCCTTTGCCAATTTCACGTACAATAGAAATCGCCGCCAACGGCGCAATTCCCGTCATGCTCATTTTGCTGGGACTGGAATTAACCCGCATTCAATGGTCGCATAATTTCCGCGCACTCGGCGTTGGTGTGTTCGCCAAACTTTTGCTCGGCCCGCTGGTGGGATTACTCCTGGCAAGCCTTTTCGGGTTGGGGCATACGGCGCGACAGGCGAGCGTACTGGAAGCCGCCATGCCCGCGGCGGTGGCGACGACGGTTGTCGCAACAGAATATCAACTCGAGCCAGCGCTTGTGACTGCCATCGTTTTTCTTGGCACAGCATTAAGTCCGCTTACGCTCACGCCATTGCTTGTATATCTAGCGAGGTAATGAAATGTCAAATCCACGCAAGTTGGTTTTAAGAATAGTTACGATCCTGCTGATGGTCGTATCCGTTTCATTGAACACACAACAGGCTCACGGTCAGGAAGGGATCGTGGTGGAAGATGCCAAAGTGGCGATAGACTTTGGGCAGACGATCACATTCACAGCCAAAATCAAATCCCAAATCCCCATCAAACAGGTCTCGCTGCTTTTCCGCGGCGTGAACGAGGAAGTGACACGCGTGGAAACTGTGACAGTGGCCGAAGATGGCTCGGTGAGTTTTGTGTACGATGCTTCGCTGAATATTTTCCCGCCATTTAGCTGGATCGTGTTTTGGTATCAGGCCACGCTGGCGGATGATCAAACCTATACAAGCGTGCCGATCACATTCCCATATAACGATGACCGCTTTCCGTGGCGCGGATTATCGCAGGCAAACGTCACCGTGTATTGGTACGCGGGCGACGACAGTTTTGGCGCCTCGGCATTGGATGCGGCCGGCGCGGGTATGCTCGCCATGAACGAGCTTGTTCCGATCTCGCTGACAGACCCCGTTGATATTTATATTTATTCCAACGCCACCGATCTGCAAAACACATTATTGCTTGGCGGAGAGGAATGGGTCGGGGGGCAGGCCAACCCGAAGATCGGTGTTGTGCTGGTTGCCATTGCGCCCGGGGCAAATCAGTCCATTGAAATGGAAACAAAGATCCCGCACGAGTTGACGCATGTGATGTTGTATCGCGGGCTTCACGATAAATATGAACTCCAGCCCACATGGCTGATCGAAGGTCTGGCTTCCATGGTGGAACTTTACCCGAATCCAGATTATGCGAACGCATTGGAGATTGCGAGTCGGAGCGATTCGTTACTCTCATTTGACAGCTTGTGCGCCTCATTCCCCGCCGACGCAGGCAACGCCTATCTGGCATATGCCCAGTCCCAATCATTCGTTACCTACATCCGCGAGACATACGGCACCCCCGGCCTGACAAGGTTGACCGCGGCCTACGGCGAAGGATATCCATGCGAACTTGGCGCAACGAATGCGCTCGGCACTCCGCTCAGTCAATTGGATGCGCGCTGGCGTGAAAGTGTATTGGGACAAAATCTTGCGGGCGTGGCGGCTCGCAATCTTTCGCCGTTCATTTTGTTAATGATATTGGTGATGATCGTACCGATCTGGGGCGCAATTGATGTGTTCCGTCTGAGGAAAAAACGTGGAAACAAATCCCAATGAAATAATCCGCGTGCATATTTGGGTGCAGGGACGCGTGCAGAGCGTGGGATTTCGCGCGCATGTGGAATATTACGGTTCCAGAATTGGGGTGACAGGCTGGGTGCGGAATGTCGGCTACGATACTGTGGAAGCTGTGGCCGAAGGCACGCACGAACAAGTGGATAAATTTATCGAAATGGTGAAACAAGGTCCGCGCGCTTCGCGGGTGGATGAAGCGCGTGTGGAATATGAAACTGTCAGCGGGGAATTTAAAGAGTTTGGCGTGAAGAGAAGTATGTGATTGTCCTCTTTCTGTGTCATGCTGAGTAAAACCACGGCGAGAAAACATCGCCATTCCAAGCGAAAGAAACAAAGGCTTCAGCCGCAGATTACACGAATTTTCGCGAACTGGTTTAAAAAAATCCGTGTAAATTCGCGAAATCCGTGGCAAAAAAGGTTTTGAAAAGCCTTGTTTCTTAGTAGGGGCGTTCTTTTTCTTTGCCCCGAAGCATCTCTTTGCACGATGTAAGAGACCCTCACCACACTGGCGCGCGGCGCAAGTGTCAGTCGCAAAGAGCGCTCCTTCAGGGCGGCATATTTCAAGTTTTCACGTCAAGGCAGCAACTCAAATTAATTTAATTAAATCCCAATCCTCTTTCTTTCAACGAAACCCATATGCCCTGACCGATCACCATATGATCAAGCACATCCACATCCAACAATTTACCCGCCTGCACAATGGCACGAGTCACAGCCACATCATCGGGGCTGGGAGTGGGGTCGCCGCTGGGGTGGTTATGCACAACAATGATCGCGGATGCATTCGTGCGGATCGCATCCTTGAACAATTCCCCAACCCTCACCTGCGAAGAATTGACCGAACCTTTATAAACCTCCACGGTTTCCAAAACGCGGTTTCTTCTATCCAACAGAATCACACGCAAATGTTCCTGCTCCAGCGCAGACATTTCATATTGCACGAGCGCCGCCGCATCCGCCGGGCTGTTGATGGATGCGCGTTCCTCGGGGGATTCGAGAGTCAACCTTCGTCCCAATTCAATGGCGGCTTTGATCTGAGCGGCTTTGGCCTCGCCAATTCCATGCTGATCAATTAATTCCTTGATCGGCGCGCGGTGTAGTCCGCTGATGCCGCCAAACTTTTTTAACAAGCGCTGACCTACTTCCACGGCGTTTTCTCCCACCACACCCACACGCAGCAGGATGGCGATCAACTCGGCATTGGTCAATGCCTGCGGGCCAAGCGCGGCCAACCGTTCACGCGGGCGGTCTGATTCATGCAGATCAGTAATGCGGTAGACAGGTTTGGAATTGGGTTCGGTCATGGTTACTCCCTGAAAATGGTTTGCCCTATTTTACAACTTTTTTATTGTTCATACGTTCTGATAGAATTGAGATTACTTTTTTGAAAGTTGTTTTCCTAAGTGAGTGTTTCTTAAGTACACATTTACGCGAAACAAGAGCATTAACCACAGAGAGCACAGAGTCCACAGAGTTTTTTAAAAGGTTTTTCTCCGTGATCTTCGTGGTCTCTGTGGTAAAAAGTTCTTAAGAAACAGTCTCAAAGTGTCCCGCTGAATGGAGATTTTAATTCATGGGAAAAAGTCCCATTTCTGATTTTGTCATCCCTGCACTACTATCCATTGACGGCCTGATATGCGCGTCAATGGCAATCTTCGCCTACGAGATCGGGCTTGATCCCAACATCGCCTGGGGTCGTACACGTTATGTTTTGTTCTTCCTAGGGATGTTATTCATAGCCGGTTCTTTACTGTCAACTTATTTTAACAAGAGGAAAAACAGCCTTTTCGAATCGGTCATTAAATCTGAAACAACAAAAACATTTTTTCTGCTTGGACACTTATGGGCGGTCATTTTTGTGGTGTATGCCTGGTTTATTACATTCGGTAATTTCACAACATGGAATCATTCGACCCGTTATTACACTCAACTGGCAGACGCATTTGGCAATGGGCAACTTTATGTAGATCAATCGCCCGGTCAGGCAATGCTGGAAGCAGAGGATCCCTACAGCCCGATAACCAGGCCCGTTTTTGAAGATGAAGTTTGGGATTTATCCCTTTACAAGGGAAGACTATATTTGTACTGGGGACCTGTGCCAGCTTTATTAATCACGCCAATCCAAATATTACTCAACAAAAAGATCGCTGATATTTTCCTTGTCTATTTCTTTTCCGCCGGCCTGCTAGTCTTTAATTCCCTGATCATTTTGAAATTGTGGCAAAAATTCTTTCCAAACATACCAGCATGGAATGTGTTCATTTGTATTCCACTGATTGGGTTGATCCTGCCAATTCTCTGGTCAATCAACATCCCTGATGTATATGAAGCCGCCATTGGCGCCGGTCAATTTTTTCTGATTGGAGGCTTTTATTTCGCTCTGTTGGCCTTCGAGCAGGATTCATTTATTGATAAACAGAAACTTTTTTGGGCGGGATTATTTTGGGCCTGCTCGGTTGGCTCCAGAGCGATCAATACATTATCCGTGATCTTTTTGGCGGCTTTCGTGGCGTTATGGATCATAAGAAATCTGCCCAGGCCTGTAAATTGGGTCAAGTATCTGCAAACGATTCTCCCTCTTTTTATTCCATTGGTTATCGGCGCAATCGCCATTGGCTGGTACAACTGGGCGCGCTTCGATTCCCCACTTGAGTTTGGGCTGCGATATCAGATTACCATTTACAACTTAAACAAACAGATGGATCTGGTCTTCAAACCAGACTATTTCCTGCCAAACTTATATGGATATATTCTTCAACCGTTTGAGTTTGTTTCGAAATTTCCATTCATTCAACCGATAACCGGCTCCGAAATCCTGAACAAACTCAATATGGCACCGCCATATCTTTACGCCGCCGGCAGAGTAACCGGACTGCTATTTTGCGCGCCCTTCCTTGTACTAAGCCTGATTCATTTATTCCCAAACAGAAAAAAGGATCTATCCGAACACGCCAAACCATATAATTTTCCTGTTTATCTTCTGGCTGGGTCATTTTTGATCAGTTTTCTTACCTTATTATTTTATTTCTTCGGACAAATGCGTTTTCTCGTTGATGCAATTTCCCAGATCACGCTTCTCGCGATCATTGGCTATTGGGAATTAATCTCCAGAAGCCAAAAAAAGAATTCCATCTCATTAAAATATTTCGTGGGTCTGGCAAATTTGCTTATCGTGATAACAATTTGTGTAAGTTTTCTGCTAGCCTTTTCCAGTGAAACAAGCCGCATGGAGAAATTGAATCCACTTCTGATCGAAAGAATCGATAATTTTCTGAGCATCTCAAAATAAGTTTCCGCATGGGATTCACCAATTCTTAAAGTGAGTTAATAAGTCACCTTACACAGTTCAATCCCGAAGGCGGTGTGTTGAGCCTGCCGAAACAGATGGTAGGATTATAGAAAATTGCATGCAAGAATTCCAAATCCCGTAGGGATGATATTGATTTTACGAACTCTGACACCTCTACGGGGTTGAATTTGCCGTATCCCAATAGCTATAATCATTTGACCCCTCCGGGGTCTTTGAGTAAATCTGCGTAAAGTGAGTTTATAAGAGAACAGGTGAGGCAATTGCCTCACCTGTATTTATTTGACAATTCGATCTTGCCGCTCTGAATATCACTACGGACGTGGGCCCGGTCCGCCGCCTCCACCCGGTAATCCGCCACCACCGGGAGGGCCGCCACCTGCTCCGGGGCTGGGCCGTGAACCTAACGAGGTCTCGAACTGACCGATATTTCCGCGCGCCTGCGGCATTTGTCCGCGGGCAAATTGGTTGGTGATCTCGTCAAACTTGCCGGAGAACTGTGTCAGGTCAGGCCCGGTGCCCGTGCCTCCAAAGCCCGCAAAACCTGCCTGTGCGTTCTTGCCAAGCTGGGCAAGATTGGTCAACTCATCCCGGCTGAGTTTGTTATCGCTCATGGCTGTATTTGCAAAATCCACGAAATCGAACGCGGATTGCAACGCGGCGATCTTGTCTGTGGGAATATTATTCGGCTGGATCTGTGAGAGTTGATCCACACGGCCTTGTTGTTCCGCCTGCAATACCGAGATCATATCCTGTGCCTGTGTCTGCAATTCCTGGGCGTTGGTCTGCGCCTGCTGCGCGGCGGCCTCAAGCTGGGCAATGGATTCTTCGGCCACAGCCAATCCCTGCTCCAAGGTACTGCTGATCTCCTGCAAGGATGAGTCAATGGATGTGAGCGTGTCGTTCAATTGAGAAAGCTCTGATTCGATCGCGTTCAATTCAGTGATCATGTCCGTCGCGAGATCAGAATACAAAGTGTAATATTCAGCCAGCAGGTCTTCGGCATATTCCACGTAGTAATCTGCATAGTAGTAGTAATCATAGACGTATACCACTTCGTCCGTGGTTACCGCGTCATCAGTGGTGGTATATGTGACAGCGGTCGTGGCCTGCTCGGTGGCAGAAACAGCTTCCGCTACGGCCTGATCGATCAGTGCGGCCAATTCCTCCTCAGTCAGGTTGACATATTCCACCGTGGGACCGGGCGTGGGCGTCATGGGCATGGCTGTCAAAGAGGCAGAGTTCACAGTCGCCTGCGCAAGAGCCTGCGACTGTTGCGTGGCGGCCAGGGCTGTATTCACAACGTCAGGTGAGGCAGTGGGTGGGGTTTGCGATCCGCAGGCAAGAATCATACTCGCCATTATGGATACACTCAAAACGATTCGTAGTCTGGATTTCATTTCCTGTTCCTCCAAATTTGAAAAGCCTTTGACATGTTTATATTCACATCATACAACTTAAGCTCCATTATCGACCTTACATCTTTGTGTGGACACACCTGCCCTTCGCATCGCGTCGCGAAGCGAAGCCGATGTGGCGGGCGGTGCCAGGGGAGTACACAGAGTCTTTTGAGAAGAACCTTAAAACTCTGTTTTTCTCGGTGATCTCTGTGGCAAGAAGACTTATGCAAGAGGTCGAATAATTCGTTAAAAAATTGTTCCGCAGATATTCGGCTTGCACAGGAAATCTGCGGAACAATACTTCTCGAACAAGTGAAACACTATAACTGCTTTACAAAATGCACAAGCCGTTCCACTTCGTAATACCCCATATTCACGTGTGCGCGGATGCTGGATTCATTATCCAGCCAGGTATCGGAAGCCACTTCGGTACAGCCTTTTTCACGAATCCAGTTTTCAGCGGCTTGCGTCATCATGCCCGCGATTCTTTTTCCGCGATACTCTTCCTGAACGAACCATCCTTCAAGATAGCCGACGGGACTGGTCTCACAGCCTTCGCCGTAATCCCTGATGCGCGCTTCGGTCAAACCGATCGGCCTGTCTCCGTCACAGGCGAAGATGACCATATAGTCATCATCCGCAAGGATGTCGTCCATATCAAAGGTCATATATTCATCGGGCGCATCGGGCCAGATCCCCTTGCGCATGCGAAACCATTCAGCTTTGTCTTCCTGCGTCACGCGGCGAAGTGTGATTTCCATGATTCTCCTGAAATAAAAAATTCCCTAAAGGTTTTGAAGACCTTTAGGGAATTAAGTATAAACTATTTCCCGCCGCGTTTGGCGAGGCGGTGATCGAGCATTAGAACAGCTGTGCCGCGATCTTCGATCAGTTTCAGGTTCGACACGATCTCGGCGGCATTCTTCTCTTCCTCCACCTGTTCAGTGATGAACCACTGGAGCATGATCTGGGCAGGATAATCCTTCTCTTTGAGCGCCAGTTCGTACAAGGCGTAGATCGAAGCGGTTACCAAAGCCTCATGAGCCGCCACCTCTTCCGCCAATTCCAGAGTGGACTTCCATTCCGTTTTGGGCGCGTCGATGGCTTTAAGCATCACCCTGCCGCCGCGTTCCACAATGAAATCATAGAGTTTCATGGCGTGTTCGCGTTCTTCAGCTTCCTGAACGCGCATCCAATGGGCAAAGCCAGACAAGTTCTTGTCCTCAAGATATGCGGCCATTGAGAGGTACAAATAAGAGGAATACAATTCCTTGTTGATCTGGTCATTCATTGCGTCTTGCATTGATTTGTTTATCATATGTGCCTCCATTTCAAATTAAATTATACAGCCATTTATGGAAGATCACTCGCCGAACACAAACAGGTCGCTGAGGGATTCGCGATTAATGTTATGGCGAATGGCATCCGCGAAAACCTGCGCAACAGAAAGCACAGTCAGTTTGGGATGCAATTTTTCTGCCGGTATGTGGACTGTGTCAGTGGTGATGATCTCTGTAATTTGAGGAACAACTGTCAGCCGTTCAAGACCGTTACGGCTAAAGACCCCGTGTGTGCAAACCACTTTAATATCCTCAACGCCTTCATCAATAAGCACGCGGCTTAATTCCAGAATGGAGCCGCCGGTGGCGATCTCATCATCATAGATCAGAGCGTGCTTATGGCCTTGAACCTGATTACCTACCAAACCGCTGATAATGACTTCTGTATCAGAAACCCGTTCTTTATTACCAGCGGCAACCGGCAGACCTAGCGTCTTCGCAAAACGCGCCGCGGATTTGGCCTGACCCATGTCCGGCGCAACAATGATGGCTCCGCTCAGATCGAGATGGGAAAGATATTCCTTGAAAACCATGCGGCTGCTTAGCGGATCGGTGGGGACTCCAAAAAAGCCGTGGACTTGCGGTGAGTGGAACATCATGCTCATCACATGCGTGGCGCCTGCCGTCTTCAACAGATCCGCAACGAGACGGGCTGTGATCGAAATGCGCGGAGCATCTTTTTTATCGGAGCGGCCAAAGGAATAATAGGGAATAATGGCATGGATCTCAGATGCAGCCGCACCGCGCGCGATGTCGATCATCATCAGCAATTCCATTAAATGATCGTTGACCGGCTGCGACAGCGATTGCACAATATACACACGGCGATAGCGTACACTGGCGTCAAGCTGGATGTACATGTTGTCATTGCTAAAGCGCGTGATATGGGTCGAATCCAACGGCACGCCCAAATGTGATGCGATCTTCCCCGCCAATGGCAGATTTGAACTGCCGCTAAAAAAACGAACTTCCCCCGCTGGAATTGGTGTTTCTGTCATGTTGCCTCTGTTTCCTGAAAATGAAATATCGTTATACAAACATATTTATATACCACTAAATTTCCCGATTGTGTTTTTCAAACCAGCAATCTCGTTATGAGCATGTCGCTGCGAGGCGCTCTTGGTTTTCGCCGAAGCAGTCTTCTTATAACCAGGAGATTGCTTCGGGCTAACGCCCTCGCAACGACATATGAGAATTGCTATTTTTAAATTATTTCCTTACACGCGGAATCCAGCGCGGGACTTCATTGAGATATTTCTCATATGCCGCGCCGAATCTTCCTTTTAAATTCGGTTCTTCATATTGGGTCACAAATAAATGAAAAGCGGAAAAGATGACCAAGGCATAGATCAACAGATTCCAGTAACCGAACCAGAGAACATGCCCAAATATCACAGCCAGTACTCCCACATACATCGGGTTGCGGACGTGGCGATAAAAACCAGAGACAACCAGTTCCTTTGGCGGATCGATTGGCGCAGGAGTGCCTTTGCCTTTTTGAACGAAATCCCAAAAGCACCACAGAATCACAATGCTCCCGAAAATCCAAAGAGGAAAAGCAAGATACGAAAATACTCCAAAATCCATCTGCGCGCCAAAACGCAGGAGTTTTATTGGAACGAATCCTGCCACCACTCCCGGCACAAAGATGAGAAAGAAAAGAGTTTTAAGGGCAATCATTTCATACCTCCAAATTTATCCGCGCTTCTCCAGCCAGCTCAACAATTTCTTTGTGGACCAGCAATTGATGACATCATCCTTCGTCAGCCAGGCGCGGCGGGCGGTGGCAACGCCGTAGAATAAATTATCAAAATCCTCTTCGGAATGTGAATCAGTGTTGATGGTGATGGGGATGCCCAATTCCTTCGCACGGCGGGCATACATATCGTCAAGGTCGAGTCGGGATGGATGCGCGTTGATCTCCAATGCCACGCCAGTTTCAGCCGCAGCGTTGAGCACAGCATCCATATCAAGGTCTGCGCCTTCGCGATCTGGAATCAACCGTCCCGTTGGATGACCGATGATATCCACATGCGGATTGCGAATGGCATTGATCATGCGCTGGGTAACTTTCTCACGCGGCTGTCTTAAGCTGGTATGCATGGACGCCAGCACAAGATCAAGCGACGCAAGAAATTCATCGGGATAATCCAGCGTGCCATCGGCTTTGATCTCGACTTCACTTGCGTGCAAAACCAAAATTTTGTCACCAAGTTGTTTTTGAATCTTTTTAATTTCAGCCGCTTGTTTTTTATGATCTTCCATTTTCAACCCACCAGTAACACCAAGACTGGCGGAATGATCGGTGAACGCGATCACTTTCATTCCGCGCCGCGCGGCCGCCTGCGCCATTTCGAGCATGGACAATTTTCCGTCGCTCCATGTCGAGTGCGTTTGCAGATCCGCTTTGACATCTTTGACTTCGATCAACTTCGGAAGTTTGTTTGCTTTCGCGGCCGCCACCTCTCCGTGATCTTCGCGCAATTCGGGCGGAATCCACGGCAGGCCAAGCGTTTCGTAAACTTCCTCTTCGGTGGCGCAAAAAATTTCACCTTTGCCGTTCGTCCTCGTCAGCGAATGTTCCGATAATGACAGCCCTTTTGCAAGCGCAATTTGTCTTAGTTGCACATTATGATCTTTCGACCCCGTCGCATATTGCAGAGCAGTCCCAAATTTTTCTGGCGCATGAACCCAAACTTGTGCGCGCACTCCGTCTGTAAATTCAATGCTCGATTTCGTCTCGCCTTTGCCAAGCACACGGCTCACGCCGGGCAGATTGACGAACGCTTCCATCACAGCCGATGAATCTTTGGATGCCACCAAAATATCCAGGTCGCCGACTGTGGAACGCATCCTTCTTAAGCTGCCAGCTGATTCTGCTCCGACGACTCCCTTCACCTTTTTGAGAGTCCCGATGATATCGCGTGCCAGCGGATACGCCCGCCCCAAAGGGATTCTCCCTGACCTGCGGGCGAGAGATGCGATCCCCTCAAGGATGGCGTTTTCGGATTTGGTGCCCATGCCCGGCAGGTCGCGCAACTGTCCGTTTTTCGCGGCAGTTTCCAGCTCAGAAAGAGCTGTGATGTTTAACGTCTTCCAGATGAGCGCAATTTTTTTCGGTCCAAGCCCCGGGACTTGCAGCCAATCAGCCAAACTGGCTGGGACTTCCTGTTTAAGTTTCTCTAAAAATTCAAGCTTGCCTGTGGTCAGAAGTTCATCAATTTTTTCAGCGATGGCTTTGCCCACGCCGGGGATTTCACGTAACTTTCCCTCTTTCCAATATTCACCGGTTTCACGGCCAAGGGTCATTAAATTTTCAGAAGCCTTGCGATAGGCGAGTATGACATAAATAACTTCGCCTTTGATCTCGCACAAATTGGCGATCAGGGTAAATGTATCTGCAAGTTGACGGTTGTTCATCATAACGATAATCCTTTCTCTATGGGTAAATTATACGTGCAAAAACGGATTGCGGACTTCAGTCCGCGGGTTGCAATCTGATATGATTGCGCATCATGGTTCAAACTCACCGCTTCTCCAAATATTTTCTCATCTTATTCATGCTTATCAGCGCAGCGCTGGGAGTGTTGCGATTCAACTCTCTGCAAGTGGGCACTTCGTATGATGATGCACATTACATCATTCTGGCCGAAAGCTTGTCCAGCGGACAAGGCTATGAGTTGATCAACTTCCCCAAGCCGCAGATCGAGCGAGCATTCCCGCCCGGCTGGCCGATTTTGCTTACGCCTTTGGCAACCTTTTTCCCCGCTGATTATTCAGCCTTCAAAATATTTACGTTGATTATATGGATCGCATCCCTGCCATTGATCTACATTCTTTTTTCGAAGCGGATCCAATCCCCCTATCTTGAAATCCTGATCGGTCTGGTTGCTGTGAATCCCTTCTTGGTTGGGACATCCGTCACGGTGATGTCTGAATCTGCTTATCTATTTTTCTCTTTGATCACATTGATTCTTTTTGACTCATGGAATGAAAAACCAAAATATGGTCTGGTCATTCTGGTCGCGTGTGCGACTTTATTTACGCAGTTGATCCGAACGGTTGGAATTGCAATTTTTATTGCCTTGATAATTTATTATTTTTATTCACGCCGTTTTCGAGAGGCGGGAATTACCTTTGGAATTTTCGCCATCGGCGCGTTGATCCAATTTTGGCTGAATCTTCGCAATGGCGGATCGTTGATTTCCGCAGGATATGAGTCGCAGGTATTCAACGGCTCGGTCATCGAAAAGGTCGGGCAGATGTGGACAAATCTGCTTGGCTATCTTAATGAGACAGTTGCAGGCTCGCTTCTGCCCATCTTCGGAGAAAAAGTTACATCGCTGGTTGGGCCAATCATCCCGCTGATTCTCAATGTTGGGGTTTTGCTTCTCGTTATTCTTGGGTTATCGCTTTCACGAAAAAAAAATCAGTTGTTCGATGTGTATGTCGTTATTTATATTGTGGGCATTCTGGCATTTTGGAATCCAAAAGTCGGCAGCGTAAAAGCTCGTTTTTTGATTCCGATTCTTCCATTTTTATATTTTTATTTTATTCAGGGATTGAAGTGGCTGTTTGAGAAAATTACAAAAAATAATTTGACAAATAGCGCGCGGCTCACACTCGCGGTGACGGGACTGATCGCCATTGTATTGCTGGCGCGCAATCTTCAAGATTGGCGCAATCCAGTCAGCGGGCAGATGACAGACCTTTCGGCTGGCGCGGGTTGGGTGGCAGAGAATGTCCCAGCGGATGCGGTGCTGATGGTGAATGAACCTGTCCCAGCTTACGTCCAGATGCGCAGACAAACGGTGGGATATCCGCGAGCGTTGGAAAATATCGAGAGCTATATCGTGGATCAGGGCATTGATTACATCATCGTTTCACCCAAACTTCAATCGCCTCGTTCTTTGGATTTGGATGAGGATGTCGCGACTCAGCTTTTACCGATCTTGAATGGAGACTTCAATAAATACACAGTTGTATATCACAACTCCAAACATAACGTCACGATATATAAATTTGAAAATTAAAATTATTTCACGGTCAGCCACACGCCAGCCATCACCACAGCCAAACCAATGATACGGGGCAGGTCCATGACGCGCTGCGTGACACCCAGCCACCCGAAGTGATCGAGCAATGAACCTACCAAAAGCTGACCCGCCAGCAGAGTGATCAGCGCGCCCGCAATGCCGATGCGTGGAATCATATAGCTCATGGAAGAAATGACGATCAGACCGAATGCGCCCGCGCCGAGGGTATACCACGGGACGCTTCGCCATTCCCGCAGCCTGCTCCCAAAAACAATCAGCGGAATCAGCGCGACCAGCGCTCCCCCAATGTGAATAATAAATACGCTTTCGAGCATGCCCAGCTTTTGACTGATGATGCTTGACATGGGACTCTGCACTCCGATTGCCATCCCTCCAACCATACCGATCAATATGATTAATAAAATAGGCTGCATTCGTTTTCCTTTGTTTATAGATTTTTATTTTTAGGCGTGCTTGAAAAGAGTTTTTAACAACAGATGAACACTGATAAAAAGGATTTAAGAGCCTTTTATCGAAAATTTCATTCAAACTGTGCGATCACGCCTGCGATCAACATAATTTGTCCGAGATGATAGGCGGCGATGTTATAGATCCGTCCGTGTTGAATGGGGGCCACAAATTTATTCCATGCGAGAATGATATCTGAGATGTAGAACAGGAACGCGCCGCCGCTGACCAGTAAGGCTGCGTTTGCATCCCAAGTGATATCCATTAGTTTTATCATCGCGGATAAGAGCATGATCGAGATGACCGTGCTGTAAACAATGATCGGCATCCGCATACGCGCCTGCCCTTTGGAAGCAAGCGCATCGAGAATGCGGCGGATGATACGCGCTCCGCCAAGGCTGACCATGACCGCAAAAACAATTCCCCAAAGGGAAAACTCTGGGAGCGGAATGTTGAATCCGATCACATAGGCAAGATGCGCCAATAGAAATGCGACCAGCCCAAAGAGGAAGAAGCGATCGAGCGAGAGCATCAACAGAACGTCTCCCGCGAGCGAGAAGATAAGTCCCAGCCCGAACCAAAGTAAAGCCCCATTCAAACCAGCGGATGTGAACAGCCAGAGGAATAGGGCAACCATAACGCCAGGCTTGGCGATATATTCCAATTTCAGCCAGTATTTCCACAACGCCAGCGACTCAAGCGCGGCAAAAAGTATTGCGAATAAAAGAAAAATATTCATTGGAAACTCCCATCCCAAGCCAAGTTTAAATTACAACAGCCTGCCTAAAATTTCAACCAATGCCTGCGCAAAAAGTATCTTGAATATCAAAGCCACAGGATATGTACTTGCATAGGCAATCGACGGCAGATCGGTTTCGGTCTGGTTGTTAGCGGATGCCAGCGCGGGTGGATTGGTCATGGCGGCGGTCAGTGCTCCCATGGCGGAAAGCAGATTCAGTTTATAAATTTTTATCATCACGATCAAACCCGCGAGCGAGGAAAGCAGGGTGATGACCGCGCCCGCCAATAACAGAACCCAACCTTGATCTTTCAACACGTCCACCAGATGCGCGCCCGCGTTGGTGCCAGCGCCCGCCAGAAAAAGCATCAGGCCAAGTTCACGCGTCAGATTTTTCGCGGCAGGCGGAACGTAGAGTCGATACGGGCCGATCCTGCCAAAGTGACCGATCAGCAAACTGGTCAGAAAGACTCCGCCAGCCATGCCCAGTTTCACCGTCACGCCCTGACCCAGCGGCACAGGGATGAGTCCCATCAGCACACCGATCAGCAGGCCGACGAGATAGGCCGTCATGCTGGTTTCACTCGCGCGGCGCGGCGCACCTTGCGCTCTTGCAACGAACGCTTCGACCGCCGATTTCTCACCCACCACACGGATACCGTCGCCCATTTCAAGAGTCACATTGCCATGCGGCGCGATCTCCAATCCCTGACGGCGGATGCGGGTGATGACGACCGTGAACTGCTCCCAGACGCGCATGCCCGCCAGCGTTTTTCCCGTCAGCGACTCATCCATCACTTCCACGTCCACGCTCAACACTTCGGCGTTGACATCCATGCGCTCGTCGGTCTGCTCACCAAGCAGGAGCGTCATCTTATCCAGCTCGTCTGCAAGGCCGACCGCCATGACCACATCGCCAAGATGCAAAATGGATTCAGGTGTTGCGGCAAAAACCTGGTCACCGTGTTTGATGCGCGAGAGATTGACCTGCGCCAGCCTGCGCGGATTGACCTCAGCCACACTGCGTCCCTCACAATTCGGATTGGTGATGCGGAATTGCTGCGCGACCAAGCCCGGGGATTCGATGGCTTTTTCGGCCAGCCATTTTTTTTCCTCGGTCTTTACTGGACGCTTGAGCAGGGTCGGCAAAAACTGAATCAGCAGTACCATGCTGATCATGCTGAACGGATAGGCGATGCCGTATCCAACCGAAGCCAGCGGAGCGTCAGCAGGCGAAAGGCGATGCAGACTGTCGAGCACGGCCGCCAGCGCGGGGGTACAGGTCAGCGCGCCGGTGTAGAGTCCCGCCGCGAGCGCAGGAGATAGTTTAAGCAGATAAGCAATCACTGCGGTCAGGAGCGCTCCGCTGCCAACGATAACGAATGCCAGAGTAACGAACTGCATCCCACGCCGTCGAAAGGTGCGGAAGAAACTCGGTCCCGCCGTCAGCCCAACGGAATAGACAAAGAGGATCAGCCCGAAGTCCATCACTTCTTTGGGGACACTTAACCCGAAGTGACCGAAGACCAGCGCGGCAAAAAGCACTCCCGCTGTTCCGAGCGAGATGCCGCGCCACGACCATTGACCGATCCACGCGCCGAGGGTCAGGATGGCAAATAAGACGAACATTGATTCCGTTAATGGATTCATAGGATATTAATCGCTGCAATTGTAGCCCATAACTACAGAGAGTTCTCTCTCAAGCAGTGGGCATTCCATGTCTTTTGCAAAGTCCGTTTTGTGTCGCTCTCCCGAAAGAACATCGGGACGATGTGAGGGAGCGTATTCGTCGCGACCGAAGAGTCTCTTAGCCGTTGTAGAGACCCTTCGCTTCGCTCAGGGCGACATATTTCATTTTTGTCAAGCGACTTTGCAATAACCATAGTGAGCATTCTCCCCCAAATCATAAATGACTGAAGATAAATTACCGACCTTGCCTCTGAAACTCAACCTCCCTGCTCAAGCATTTTTATGAAAGCATCCACTACTTTGGGGTCAAAGTGAATCCCTCGTTGTTCAAGGATATATTCGCGCGCTTCTTTTTCAGACCAACCTTTTTGGTATGGACGTTCTGAGAGCAGGGCATCCCATACATCCACCACAGTAAACAGCCGCGCAGAAAAGGGAATCTCTTCGCCTTTCAGTCCGCGCGGATAACCGCTGCCGTCCCATTTCTCATGATGGCAATATGGAATATCAAGCGCAGGGCGCAAATATTCTATGGGTGACAGCATCTCATACGCATAGACTGGGTGTTTACGCATCACCTGCCATTCTTCATCTGTAAGCGGACCATTCTTCAACAGGATCGTATCCGGTATGCCCATCTTCCCAATATCGTGCAAAAGCGAGCCGCGGCGGATGTGAATCAGTTGCTCTTCACTTATGATCATGGCGAACATACTGGCCAGGTTCAATGTCATTTCAGTGACGCGGCGGGTGTGTCCTTCGGTTTCCTTGTCGCGCAAATCCAGCGCATGTGACCAGCCTTCGATGGTTGATTCATACGCGCGGCTCAATTGAATATTGGAATGCATCAGGCTGTTGTAGAGTTCAGAGGAGCCAATCGCAATCGAAGCCTCCTCCGCCAGCCCTTCCAGAAATTCAAGCCAGTCTTTATCGGGGCTGAGGGACGATCTGTGGAATACTTCCAACACTCCCCGCACCTGTCCCTTGGTAATCAATGGGACGGCATAATATGCATGGAAGGCTTCGTCGGTTACGAGGGTGGGGCGGGTAAATCCTTTCGCTAGAGTCAGGTCTGGGATGTTGAGCAGGCGTCGTTCCAGAGCGACGCGGCCCGCATCTTCATCCCCAACTCGTATCATCGAGGCGTTGATCCCATCGTTGCGGAAACCTCTGCCAGCGACGAAGGACAGCACATCCGTGGATTGATTGAAGAGCAGCACATCCGCCGCATCGACCTGAAGCTGAGCCGTGGCTTGATCCAAAAAGACACGCAGGGTGAGGGTGAGGTTAAGGCTGGCGCTGATGGCTTCATCAATGGCGCGTAACGCGACCAGACGTTGATAGCGTCTCTGGCTTTTCTCTTCGCTGAGTTGTAATTCGATAACCTGTTTTTTCGTCTCCTGATATAAGCGCGAGTTTTCCTCGTTACGGAGCACAAGTTCACGCGAAGCGTTGCGCACAAGAAAAAACAAACCAAAGAACAAAGCTAGGAATCCGATGCCTACACTGACCGCAACATACAGCCGCATCTCATCAATATTGGGTTGAACAACGTCCAGATCATGATATATCTCGTACGCCCCGAGCACCTGGTCTGGCGCATTGACTGGATGCAGAGGCACATAGATTTCAAGCAGCCGCGAGTATTGACCACGCTCAGTCACGTTCTCAGGTTTACTCAGGTCGGAAATGCTCATTCCAACCTGATCGTTGAGGGCCAGGGCAAGTTCTTCGGAGATCGGAAATTGCTGCCCCACCAGGTTTGGTTCATCTGAATAAATGAGTGTGCCGTCAGGGCTGTAGATCCTGACATGGACAATATGCCCAAACAGAATCTCAGTTCGGATCAAAGTATCAATGGCCGTAAAACGCGTTGGGGTAAGCGGACCTGTCAGATCTTCGGCCCGCAGATTCGGGTTGAGAATGAGCGCGACCTGATCTGCCGCGCTGTTGGCTTCCTGTTGCAAGGCATTATTCTCAAGCCGCTGCTGGATACCGATAATGAGGATGACAGCTATCGCGGCAAGCAGAATAAAGCTGACCAGGGTAAAGCGTGTGAGTAAATTTAGGCGTGATAAAAAATTATTCCGCATGAATTTCCTATTGAAATAAGCAATGATAATTTTACCCCATCCCCCATCACCGCCGTTGACCCCCTCACGCATACATGACTCATCATTAATCAACCCCTCGCACAAATATGACCAACATCTCAGTGAATATTCATGCAACTTTTGATATATTACAGCATATCTTTTGTCACATAAGGAGAAATCAAAATGAAAAGCGGAAAATGCCCAATGTGCAATTCAAATGAAGTGTACTCAAATTCGGAATCGGAATTTCGTGCTTCAGGGGATATAGTTCAATTAAGCGATATTGATAATGAATTGCAAATCTATTTGATCCCCTATATTTGCACAAACTGCGGATTTGCCGCCATGTTTGTCGCGGACATGGATGATGTCAAGGATTTACCAGAGACAGACGGCTGGAAAAAGGTGAAATAGTTATTCGCTATCCCCTCACGCGGACACGACTCACCACCAATCGGCCCCACGCGCCCAATAAAAAACACTGGACGTTTATCCAGTGTTTTCTCGTTACTTTTTATTCCTATTCTTCTGTCAATAATCCATCCAAAATTTCAATTAACTCAGACAGACCGTCTGTCGCACCGAGCCAAATACGATTCATCAAGGTTTCCCCATATTCATGCGCAATGACGTTGCGAAGTTCGATCAACCTTTTCCAATTGATCTCGGGATGCTTACCACGAAATTGTGGAGAAATATGAACTGCCGCTTCGCCAATAACGTGTAATTGTCTCTCCACAGCGTAACGCAACATTTTGTTGTTTTCAAATTGATGGAATTTAACCCCACTCATAAAGCCCTTGATCTCACGAGCGGCTTCGCGGATATCCCATAAGTAGGCCTTTACCTGTTCATCATGCGGCATAGATTACCTGCGCCGTGCGGAGAATCTCTTTTCTGCGGTACGGATTCCGAAGCCCTTCTTTTTCTATAAGGTCAACGGGACGTTTGAACATCGTTTCAAGTTCGAGTTTCATATCAATAATTTCAAATAACCCTATAGTCGTCGCCTTGGGATCAATGCTGACAAGCACGTCCACGTCGCTGTCGGGACGGAAATCATCACGCAGGGCAGAGCCGAACAGTGAAAATTCGGTAATACTCCAGCGCTGACAAAAGGCGGCGATTCTTTTGCGAGGGATTCTAAACTTCTTGCTTTTCATGTCTTAAATTATAGCACTTCCCGCCCGTTGACTCCCTCCTCACGCAGACATGTCTCATCATCAATCAGCCCCTCGCACACCAAATCCGTTTCTGTCCGT
This sequence comes from Anaerolineales bacterium, assembly GCA_013140605.1. Taxonomy (GTDB): domain Bacteria; phylum Chloroflexota; class Anaerolineae; order Anaerolineales; family Villigracilaceae; genus Villigracilis. Next base: position 3,885 of record JABFSL010000042.1, on the reverse strand, counting down.
TTGTCCGTTTCAAAGTCCGTTGACCAACCTCACGCGGACATGCCTCACCACCAATCAGCCCCTCGCACCCTCAAGCATTCTCCACGCCCAATCACCGCCCCGACGTGAAACGTCAGGGCTATACCTACAAAATCGGCGATGCCGATTAGTCCGCTTGAGCGGACTTCGTACGCGTAGCACGCGGGGTTTACCCCCGTGCGGTGCCCCTCACGCGGACATGTCTCATCATCAATCAGCCCCTCGCGCCCAATAAAAAACACTGGACATTTAGCCCAGTGTTTTCTCTTTCTTCGCATCGTTCGGGTTGAAACCCTCGCTCAGTACATGGAAGCACTTCGTGCTAATTGCGGAGTCCACGCCAGTGGACTTTCACGAACTAAGGCAGGGATTTATCCCGCACCGACCCACCCCTCACGCGGACATGGCTCACCATCAATCAGCCCCTGGTACCCAATAATAAACGCTGGACATTTAGCCCAGTGTTTTTTCGTTCTCTTCGCGTCGTTCGGGATAAATCCCTCCCTCAGTACATGGAAGCACTTCGTGCTAATTGCGCCAGTCCACGTCAGTGGACTTTCACGAACTGAGGCAGGGCTTTAGCCCGCACCGATTGCACCCATTGACCTCCCCTCACGTGGACATGTCTCATCATTAATCAGCCCTCACGTACTATTCATCTACATTTAGCAATGCAGCAATCTTTTCTGCTCTTTCTTTTGCATCCGCCCAATCTTCATAATTCCCGCATACACAAAATTCTCTTTGCTCTTTCTGGTCAATGACAACAAAAGTATTTCCATCAAACTGACTGACGATATATCTTTGCATAGCAACCTACTCCCTTGTCATTTTCATTCTGTATTGTCCACAACCAATAAACTCAATTACATTTTTATCTCTCAGAAATTGCAATTGCTGTCTTATCTTCGCCTTGACGTTATTATTCAATGGATGTTTGGCTTTCAAATAAGATTCAAAGTTATAAACATCATCCAGCGAAAATTCATTCTTCTTGATTCTCTCAACACAGAGTAAAACATCCAGCATCCAGCCTTTTGATTCAATGTCATACGTGGTTTTGACAAACTCAGTTTTATTCCATTTACCCAAAACCTCATTCTTGCTTTTCGCAACCCCATCCTGGACATAAAATATTTTCCCGATTTCAGGAATACTGTTCATATCAATATTACAGCCAATCCATCCAGCCCGTCTTGCCGTAACGCTTAATGCCTTTCTCTTCAAAATAATATTTGGCACAAAGAAATATTTAGGTATGGTTAGAAAGTTCCTAATTTCGAGTGTGGATTTATCATACGTCAGGAAAAAGAAGTTCGGATTATTGGCTGATTTCAACCTTTCAATCATGGTTGAGTAAGCGCCATCAACTATTTTCTTCCCCATAGCACCTTGCTTTGACTTTAGCTCATACTCTTCAGAACACTTCGAACAATAAAAATCTGCAACAGGCTTGTTGTTTTCAAAATTACTTAAGTCATTGCCACAACTGGGACAGAATATTGAGTCATTCACCCAATATTCTGTCATCACTCTAATTCTCTGAGCACCACTTGAATAATCTTTTGCAACTCCGACAGGCAATCTCAATTCCATGTTATTTACCCTTGATTAACTTGTAACAGATTTCAATAACCTTCGTGACACTTCGTGCCCTTCGTGGTTAATTAAGGCCTCGCTCTTCTTTTCTCACCAGACATTCCCCGCCCCAGGTGTGTAGGAAGCACTGATAACACTGTTCGCGATCAACGTATCGCATTTGACCACACCAGAGGCTTTTGTCATCCCAGCGTTGATCTCAACCATGCTGGCTGAAATCTCAAGGACGCTGGCATTTATTTTCACCCGCGCGGACGCAGTAATGGTGATTCCGCTGGAGGCAAGTTCCAGGCTATTGCCGTTGCTATCTTCGATGGTCACTATCGCATTGCCATCCTTCAGACTAATTCTTTGTCCCGCAGGTGTCTCCAGTATCAGGCTTTCACTGCCATCGGTATCATCGAGAGTGACCTTGACCCCATTGCGTGACTTTAACACCTTGCGATTATTCCGTCCGCTTGAGTCCATGCTTTCAGGAGGAAGATCGTTTCCATTCCACAGCGAACCGATCACATAAGGATGGCGGGAGTCACCGCCTTCGAAGGCAACCAGGACTTCATCGTCCACATCAGGGATGAACCAACTCCCGCGATTATTACCGGCCATTAAAGTTGCCGGCCGCGCCCAAATGCCTCTCTGCTTGAACTTTGCGGGGATTCTGCCCTGGTCCAGCCACGGTAATAACACCTTCACCCGTCCCAAATCCTCGGGGTCTTTGACATCGCTCACGACTGCTGAATAGACGCCGTAATATTTCTCGAAATCCGCGGGGTTAAATGGCTCAGGCAAGCGATCAATGCGGGCAGGAATGTCCGCTTTATTCAAGGTCTTTGCCGTAGTGGTCTTTTCAACCTTCTTCCCGCCTTTGCTGCTGACAGTCGTCTTTTTTGAAGTGGTCATAAGATTCTCCTTTTTATGGCTTTAACAAGACGCTTTACGTGGCTTGATACCATGAAAATCGAAAGTCTCATGTTCGATTTTCATGGTCAATTCTAAAATCCCAACTCCTTCAAATTCTGCGCCTCGGACTTCTTCCCTCCTCCTCCCAGCAACTCCTTCCAAAACGCATCATCATACCTGCGTGACTTGACAGGCAGCGGCATCGGCACGCCCCAGCCCAGGAGCAGAACTTCCTCTTTCGGTTGGAGTCGCGCCAGCATACCGCGCAGGGCGTCTCGTCCAGAAAGACCCGAAAGCACGGCTTGAATATCCAGGTCATCGCCGAGCCAGCCGCTGATGCGCGTCCCCAACTGACTCATCACCTCATCATAAATTTGCGACGGGCGCTGGTCCACGATCAGCAGGGTCACGTAATATTTGCGCAGTTCGCGCGCGATGGTCGCGAAGGTCGTCTGCGCCGCCATCTCACGGTTGAGCAATTTATGCGCCTCCTCCACCACGATCACCAGCGGACGCGGTTCGCTCTTCCCATGCGTCCTGAATTCGTTGGTCTTCTTCTCCCACGCCGCGCGGATCTTGCGCGTCAACAAATTCGACACGAGCAGATAATCCAGGTCGCTTTCATGTTCGCCATAAGAAAGCACCACATGCTGACCATTCTCCAGCGCGTCGATGATATTCTTCACACTGTCCGCAGCGGGCTTCTCGACGATATACGGCTTGCCGAACAAGCGCCGCAGTTTATCGTGCAGAGCCTCCGCCGCCATCACGTTCACGCCGTTGCTGTCCGCCCACGCCGCCACACTATCGGGATGCGGCACTCGCTTCATCTTCCCCTTGTCATCCTCCACTTCCACCTCTTCGCGGTTCATCGCCTTGAAGCGCGCGAACCACTCATTCTTGAACGACCCGAACAACGCGTTTAACGTGGTGGGCGTGGTCTCTTTCAGATTCAATTCACGGCTCAACGTTTCAATGTCGGCTGTGGAAATGTCGCCTGTTGAGATTTCCAAATTAAAGTCGGGGACTTGCCCTCTGATGGTTGCTCCTGCTCCCAAGCCGACGACTCTTATCTTCGACTTGAACTTGGTCTTGAGTCCCGTCACGGCTTTTTTCGTGTCTGACGCCACATCGTCAAACCCGTACTCGTTATGCATGTCCAGCACCAACACCGACGCCTTGTTGTAGTGCATCAACCCCGCCAGCACCAGCCGCGTCAAAAACGACTTGCCCGTGCCCGTCGCCCCAAACACCCCCGACGACCTCTGCACGAACTTCTCCATGTCAATGCAGACAGGATGTCCCTGCTCGCGGGTGTATCCGATGATAAATTTACCGTCCACATTCGGGTCACCGAAGATCTCAGCG
>JABFSL010000091.1 GCA_013140605.1 Anaerolineales bacterium | reverse complement strand
TGTTATTAACCAGTCGTGGGTTGATATTCAAAATAAGCTTTGGTTATCGAATCTTGATGGCCTAAATAGTAATGATATTTCTCTTCTATATAGGCTGGAACGTTTTAGCTTAGACGAAGATTATGTCCATTTTTATCTAACAAACACAAATTACAAAGATGCGTTTGGAACCAATATTTCTCATCCGGAATTGGCGACTATTTATGGAGTAAATTTTCTTGCAAATCCCTTGGCGATTTGTGGTCTCATATTTAGTTCAGATGAAAAAATATTGTTATTCCATCGTTCAAGTCGTGTTTTAGATCGGCCCGACTTTTGGCATACTATTGGTGGTCATTTAATTCGTCCAAAAAAGCGATCCTTTGAAGAAAAATATATCTTTGATGAAACTGAAATAGTAAATGCATTATCTGAGGAGATACAAGAAGAATTAAAAGGGTTTGATACAAATACAATTAAATATTTACCGTTGTGCTTTATCAGAGACACAAATACACAAAAAAATGAGCTGTGTTATCTTGTGCATAGTCAATCCACAGTTGAAAGTATAGTTCAAAATTTAAACTTAAATTTTGAACATAATCATGACTATAAAATTTTACCGTTAGATTTAGAGATTATTGGCAAGTTTTTGTCAGAAAATTATTCTCGAATTGTCCCAAGTACAAAAGCTTCACTTTACCATTTTTGTTTATTGCATTTCGGAGAAGAAAGATCCCGTTATCTTTTAGAGAGGATAGGCAAAGAATGAATAACATTAGTTCAGATTTAGTTATTAATGTATTGGTGGCCATCTTAGGCGCAATTGTCTTGAAAGTCTGGGAAATTCTAAAGGATATAATCCCTGCAAGACGATTGTGGGGATTTAAATCACCCAAAAAAATGATTATTTGCGTTTCCGCTAATTCGCATGACGATGATAATTATCCTATGCGACCTGGCTCAGGCGGGGGGCAAATTCGCGCTTTAGGTTTGATTCAAAAATCTTTAGAGAGGGCGTATAAACCGCCAGATTTAGTTCGAAATATCTTGCTGTCCACAGATCAACTAGGTCGTCATTTGGAACGTGATATGGTGATTCTTGGTGGGCCCGAATATAATCAAATGGCTAAAAAGATGATGTATGAGGTAGAAAATTCCCCTGTTCGTCAATCTGACCACAAAATTACATGGCACGAAGCAAATCAAGAAAGGGTGTTTGTGTCAGAGTTTGATGGGGACAGAATCACTAAAGATTACGGTCTTGTACTACATGTCGCTAACCCTTATAGTAATGGGAAAAGCACTGTAGTTGTTTTTTCTGGTTGTCATGCATATGGCACGTTAGCAGCTGCTTATTATTTTACAGAGGTAATGCTAAGTCAAAAAAGTTTTGGCGGAATTAAAAAAAATAACTTTGCTATGGTAGTAAGTGCTCCGGTTATCGATGGTTGGGTTCCAAAGCCAAAACTTATTCATTATGTTGAATGGGCTAATTAAATTATATAAATTATGGTTGAACAAATGACTAACAATATATGTGAAGAAAATATCGAAAAAAACCTGAAAACTGTAAATGAAAATCGAGGTCCATCAGTTTTTGTTGCTGTAACAGGGAGTGAACAAGATAAAAATTATTGGCAAGAACATTTTGAGGCAGTACGTGGCGAATTATTCCGACATGACAAAAGCACATTAATTATTTCTGTGTCAGAGAACGTGCGAAAGGGTAATTTTTTAGGTACTTTGAATGCTTGGTTATGTACCAAAAAGGAAATGAGTATAAAAAAGCAAAAAATGCCAAACATTGTTTTGGTTAGTATGATTTTTGGGCAAGGTAAACGACTTGCACCTTTCACTCAAGTTTTGGGCAATCGTAAGTCAGCTTTCCCATTGCCTTATAATTCAAAACATGAGGGTTTGTTTTTGTGCTCTGCTGATCTCTCTTGCCTTTATAGCAATCTTTGGGTTGAGGAGCTAGAAAATAGTGGCTTTCGCGGAGTAATAGTTAAGTGGGGGGATGAGGCAATTATTCCTGGTAATACTTTGAATCACGAATCCGTCGATCTTAAGAAGGTTGATGGAATTAGATTTTTTTGGAAGAGAAATTTGACAGAAGATTTAACTCGTGATAAAGAATCGCTTTTGGTGGAAAAAACTACAGGCCTTGTTTTGCGCCAATATGCTCGAGGTAACTACGAGAATTTAAAAAACACATTGAGTGTGCTGCCATTTGATAAGTTTAAGGTTGGAGTAAACTTAGGAAGTTTAGCAATAAGCTATGATTTTTTAGATATAGCTGCTGAAGTTTTTAAAGAGGATATCAACAATCCAAGCAAGTGGGTAGATTGGGATCCATATATATGGATTGCATTGCATTGTGAATCTGAAAGCCAATGGCATGAATTACTTCAAAGTGAAAAAAATAATAATACATCTAACCTTTCAGATTTAGTTGAAAGATTTCCTGATCTTTACCAAAAGATAACTCAAGTAAAGTTATCTTTGCAATATAAAACTAGTAGGGATTTTGCGGCCTATGCTTTTGATTTTGGAGAGCCTTATTGGGCGGATTTTGGACTACACCGTACTTTGAGGCAACAATTTGAATCTCTTCTTGAGGATTCGGATATAGGGATTGTTTCTAGGAAGTTGTTTCAGATACCCGAGGAGCTTGATGAAAATGGAAATCGAATTATTCGAAGTGTCATTCCTCCAGACTCAAAGATTTTCAATTCCATAATTATAGATTCTGTGATAACAGATTCTTCCACTTATGTTAATCATGGGTTAATTGTTGGTGGCACTCATAAGTATGTATATATGCCTGAGGGTGGCAGTGCCTTGTTTTGTGCTGTGGGCAATATAGAGTTTGATGGCCCACATGGGATTGCGTTTTTAGCCGTGGGTATGAATATAGTAATTTCGAAAGGCGGTAGACATACTACATTGCCCGAAATTTTAGGTTTCAGGCAACTCGTTGGGAATGAATCTATTATTGATTTGAAGGGTGAAAATTATGACCAAAAAATACTGGGAAATGAATTGTCCTTCGCTGAAGTTGAGAAATTGATGTCAATTGTTGACCCTAAAAGTATTGACTTGTTACAGCGTCTTCATAAAAAGATAAGGTTACAAGGTTGGGAGTATTTAGAGAAATAAGAAACTCTATTATACTTATTAATAAAACATATCGAATTATTTTGGATTGGTGATTGATGGAAGCCTATTGTATGAAGTGTAAGACCAAACGGGAAATGAAGGATCCAGTCGCAGGATTTAACGCGAAGGGGTCTCCCGTTACCACGGCAGTTTGTACTGTCTGTGGAACAAAACTCTATCGCATGGGCAGAACAGACGCTCACGCGGATATGGTCGCGCCGCCCCGTCCCGAAAAGGTGATTGTCCGCGAAGGCAAACTCGTCATTGTGGAATCGCCGGCCAAGGCGAAAACGGTCGGACGTTTTCTCGGAAAAGGATACACAGTCCGCGCTTCGGTGGGGCATGTGCGCGACCTGCTCAAGTCACAGCTCTCTGTGGACGTGGACAATAATTTCGCGCCGAAATATCGCGTTCCAAATGAAAAGAAAGATGTAGTCAAAGAGATCAAAAAACTGGCTTCGACTGCGGATGAGATATTCCTCGCAACCGATCCTGACCGTGAAGGTGAATCCATTTCGTGGCATTTGGCCGAAGCCGCACAAATTGACATGGAACGCACCAAGCGCGTGGTCTTCCATGAAATCACAGCGCCAGCCGTGGCGGAAGCGTTCGCACATCCGCGTGAGATCAATATGGATCTGGTCAATGCGCAGCAAGCGCGCCGCGTGTTGGACCGTTTGGTCGGCTACAGCATCAGTCCCATTTTGTGGGAGAAGGTGCGTGGACGTCTGTCAGCGGGGCGGGTGCAATCGGTGGCTCTCAGGCTCATCGTCGAGCGTGAACGTGAAATTGATGAGTTCAAACCTGTCGAGTATTGGTCGATTCATGGTGAGTTTAAGCATGGGAGTCTGAAATCCTCTTTTCTCGCCAAGTTGGCGCGCATTGATGATAAAGATCCTGAGCTAAATAATGAAGCGGTGGTCAAGCCGATCCTGATCGACATGGAAACAGCTTCGTATTCCGTGACAAAGGTCAAACGCGGCGAACGCAGACGCAAACCATCCGCGCCATTCACAACATCCACTTTGCAGCAGGAAGCCTCGCGTAAACTTGGCTTCACAGCCAAGCGCACGATGGGTCTCGCGCAGGGATTATATGAAGGTCAGGATGTGGGCGAAGGTGGCACGACAGGTTTGATCACCTACATGCGTACTGACTCGATGAACGTTTCGACCATCGCGCAAAACGAAGCGCGTGAATATGTCTCTGGAAAATACGGCAACGATTATTTGCCGAGTGAAGCTCCGATCTACAAAACCAAATCTGCGAACGCGCAGGAAGCGCATGAGGCAATCCGCCCAACTTCCGCAATGCGTGATCCTGAAAAAGTAAAAGAATATTTAGACCCCGCCATGTTCAAGTTATATCGTTTGATCTGGCAGCGTTTTGTGGCCTCTCAAATGGAACAGGCTGTATTCGATACTTTGCAGGTGGAAGTCACGGGCAAAACAAAAGAACACGAATATTTATTGCGTGCTTCTGGCTCTGCGGTTAAATTCCCAGGCTTTTTAGTTGTCTATGAAGAGGCCAAAAACGAGGATGTCAAAACAGAGGAAGACGAAGAGAACGTAAAGATTCCCGTAGGAATTGCGGAAGGACAGGAACAGGAGTTGGTACGATTGATTCCTGAACAACATTTTACACAGCCTCCTCCGCGTTTTTCAGAAGCGTCGCTCGTGCAGGCCCTCGAAGAAAACGGCATCGGACGTCCGTCCACATATGCGCCGACCATTTCAACCATTCAGCAGCGCGGATATGTAGAGCGCGTGGATAAACGTCTCATCCCAACCGATACAGGCTTACAAGTCAATGACTTGATGGTCGAATACTTCCCCGAAGTGGTGGACTACAATTTCACTGCGCATATGGAAGAAGACCTCGATAAGATCGCGGATGGTGACATGCTATGGACTGACGCGATACGCGAATTCTATACGCCATTTGCAGAGGATGTGAAAAAAGCGCAAGCCGAAATGCCTGTCACCAAGAGCGGACCTGAACCAATTGGCCGCGCCTGCCCGACTTGCGGCAAGGAACTGGTCATTCGTTACGGACGGTTCGGCAAATTTATTTCATGCAGCGGTTTTCCCGATTGTCGTTATACCGAGCCGTGGTTGTTGAAGATCGGCGTTGCATGTCCAACCGATGGCGGCGAATTGGTGGAGCGCAAGACCCGCAAAGGCCGCACCTTCTTTGGCTGTGTCAATTATCCCAATTGCGATTTTACTTCGTGGAAGAAACCGCTCGCTGTGCCATGTCCCAAATGCGGCGGGTTGCTGGTCATTGCCAACAAACGCGAAGCGCAATGTATTAAGTGTTCCGAATCCTTCCTGTTGGAAGAGATCGTTCCTGAAACCATAGAATAGAAAGAGATCAATATGCATTTTTCACCCGTCCCATATCTTGACCCCGGCTCCGGGAGTTTCATTATTCAAATTTTGATCGCCGTCCTGCTTGGGCTTGGCGTTGCCTTGCGCGCCTCGTGGAGCAAGATCAAAACATATTTTGGAATTAAACCAAAGCCTGAAGAAGAGGATGACGATTCAGGCGATGCGTAAAACTGGACAGCTCTCCGCTTCTTTCCGCGACCCAGGCGGGTTCCTGTTTTCTGACAATGGAATCTTATACCGACAGATCAACCGCGCGTATTCAAAAGATTACGCGCGGTTGATGGATTCTGGTCTGTACGATAAGTTGGTTAAAGCCAGTTTGCTGATCCCGCATGTTGAGACAGATCAACTCCCGGCCACGTCAGATGCGGCATTTAAAGTCATCCAGCCTGAACGCGTTCCATTTATTTCCTATCCATATGAGTGGTCGTTCAGTCAATTGAAGGATGCCGCGCTTGCGACATTATCCATTCAAAAGCGGGCGTTGAAATTGGATATGTCATTGAAGGATGCGAGCGCATACAATATTCAATTTGTGCGCGGCAAAGCCATCTTGATCGACACGCTTTCTTTTGAAATATACAAAGAGGGTCAACCCTGGGTGGCGTATAAACAATTTTGCCAGCACTTTCTCGCGCCGCTTGCATTGATGAGTTATCGTGATGTGCGTTTGAGTCAGTTGCTGCGTGTGTATATTGACGGGGTTCCGCTCGACCTTGCCAGTGAGTTATTGCCCGTAAAAACAAAATTTAATTTCGGACTTCTGACTCACATTCATATTCATGCCGGCGCACAAAAGAGATATTCAGATAAAGTCGTCAAATTGCAAACCAGCGGCATGAGCAAACAGGCGTTGACCGGCCTGATCGAAAGCCTTGAGAATACGATCAAAAAATTAACCTGGAAACCTGCCGGCACGGAATGGGGCGATTATTACGAGAATACCAATTACACCGATTCCGCTTTTGAGCATAAGAGGCGGCTTGTGAATGAATGGGCGCTTGAGAAAAAGCCTGCCCTGGTTTGGGATCTGGGCGGTAATACGGGCGTGTTCAGCCGTGAGACCGCAGCCTCTGGAGCGTTTACGGTTTCTTTTGATATTGATCCCGCCGCAGTGGAACAAAATTATCGAACTGTAAAATCGAAGAAGGAACAGAATGTTCTGCCTTTGGTTTTGGATCTGACCAATCCAAGCCCGTCGCTTGGCTGGGATAATAAAGAGCGCGATTCATTCGACGCGCGCGGCCCAGTGGATATGGCGCTGGCGTTGGCAGTCATTCATCATTTGGCAATTTCAAATAATGTCCCATTGCCCCAACTTGCGGACTTTTTTGCTTCACACTGCCGCAGGTGGCTTGTGATCGAATTCGTTCCAAAGTCTGATTCACAAGTGCAAAAACTTCTGGGTTCCCGTGAGGATATTTTTCCGAATTACACCCGTGAAGGATTTGAAACCGCGTTTTCTTCACGTTTTATTCTTAATAAGACCGAGCCTGTTCGTGACTCGGAACGCACGTTATACTTAATGGAAGCGCGGTAATAAACTTGTTATATAAGGCTGTTGTAATACGATGTATAATTGGAAAATCATAATCAAGCAAAGGAGTCTCTTATGGACTTTATCGTAGCCTTATTGAAAAAACTGCCTATCATTCCGATTGCTTTAGGCATTGGTGGAGTGATACTGGGATTGTTAATTGGGTGGGTGATCGCGCCAGTGGAGTTTGTGGACGCAACCCCATCCTACCTTCGCGCGGATCTACAGGAAGATTATCTGCGAATGGCCATTGACTCCTATCGCCTCAATCAAAGCCAGGATCTGGCCGTCCAACGTTGGCAGAATCTTGGTTTGGGTGCCCAGGCGGCATTTACTGCCGTTCAGGCGAATCCAGGTACTCAGGATCCAGCCGTGATCAAAGCCTATGGCGATGTGATCACAGGTGTGCTTTCTGCGGGCGGTGGGCAGCCAACAGATGCAGGCGGGAGCGCCGGTTCTTCAACTATGAGAAATGCGATTATTATTTTTGGAAGTGTTTTGGTTGTCGGCGTGCTGGGGGCGGCGGGCTTTTACCTTTATAGATTATTAGGTAATCGCGGCAGTGGTGAGGTGACTCCCACCATGCAGGCTGTCGAGATCAGCAAAAACGCCGAGAAGACCAATTTTGAATCGCTTGGGCTTGCTCCACCGATCACGCAGACCATGACGACTTATGTGCTTGGCGACGATCTGTATGATGAATCATTCAGCATTGATACTCAAGCTGGCGAGTTCATGGGAGAATATGGTGTAGGCGTATCTGAAGCGATTGGTGTTGGTGAGCCGAAGAAGGTGACAGCCCTTGAGATCTGGTTGTTTGACAAGAACGATATCAAGACTGCCACGAAGGTTTTGATGTCGCAACATGCCTATAACGACCCAGGCATCCGCTCCCGCCTTGAACCCAAAGGGGAGTTGGTGGTCGTGACTCCGCAAGCGCAAATTCTACTGGAAACCGCTACTTTGCAATTACTTGCGACTGTTGTTGACCTTGAATATGGCCGCGGTCCATTGCCTGCTGATAGTTATTTTGAGCGTATCACTCTTGAGTTGGCCATCTGGCCGAGACAAGGTTAAGAAAAAAAATAAAAGACTGCCTCGATTTTTTCGAGGCATTCTTTTTAGTTAAGGGGTTAACAAGTTATTCGATTTTCAATATCTTGAATTTGATCTTCCCGCCGGGAGTTTCAGCTTCAGCAACATCGCCAACTTTTTTGTCCATCA
>JABFSL010000132.1 GCA_013140605.1 Anaerolineales bacterium | reverse complement strand
GCAGAAGGCAGAATGATGGATTTGTCAGCGAGGATAAATGCATGAGAAAACAGAATCAGGTTACGGATTAAGGAAGAAGCGAAATTAAATCAAAAGCGACGCGCCCAATTGGACACGTCGCCTTTTATCTTATTACTTATTACTCGTCACTTATTGCTGACCTTACGCGATTCCCAATTCCTTCAACTTGGCTTCGCTGACAACGCCGTTATCCCAACCGCGGGCGGTGTAATACTCACCGAGCATGTCATCCAATTCGCAGACATGGCCGACTGAGCCAGGTTGTGTGGAGGCTTCTTTGGTGAAGCGATCGGGGAGAATATCGGAGCCTGCGCCGAAACCAGCGAGGTTGTTGTAATGGCGTTCGAGGTTGTAAATGCGCTCGCCAGTCTTGAGGACATCGTCTGAGGTGAAGGGGATGCCGACCATGGCGGAGTATTGCTGGGCGTATTCATCGGTGCCCATGGCGAAGGCGCTGAATTTGCAGAGATCCATGCTATCGGAGAAGGCGTGAATGTCTTGGAAGACTTTCACGAGGCCACCCTTGTCTTTCCAGGCCAGCGGATCGACCTTGAGGGAGCCGAAGGGCATAACGCCCAATTCAGCGGCGGCAACGTAGGCGCGCAGATGGCAGGCGCCGCGGTTGGATGTGGCATAGCCGAGGCCCATGCCCTTCATGCCGCGCGGATCGTAAGCGGGGATGCCCTGACCCTTGACGGTCATTGACAGTTCGGGGTGGCCGAAATGCTTGGCGGTGGCTTCTGCGCCGTCAGCCATAATGTTGCCGAGGCCTTCGCGCTTGGCAATCATTTCAGCGGCTTTGGTCATGCCATCGGGGTCGCCCCAGGCAAGTTTGCCGTCGCCGTTGGTGTAGCCTTTTTCGCTGGCTTCCATCCAGATCGAAAGCGGGTGACCGATTTCGATAGCGTCAAAGCCAAAGTCGTTGGCGAGATCGATCATCTTGGCGACGAGGCGGGCATCATTGTTGCCGCAGTTTGCGCCGACTGACCAGGCGGGTTCGTATTCCACCGATTCCATGCGCAGACCCTTGTACGGGCCGTCCTTGACTTCAACTTCCTTTTTGCAAGCCACAGGGCAGGCATGACAGGTGGGATTGTCAACGAGTAAATTTGCGTTGATGTATTCGCCGCTGATCTTTTCTGCATCAGCGCCATAAGATGTCAACATACTGTTCTTGGTGGGCAAAGCGCCAATGCTGCTGGTGATGTTCATCAACACATTGGTGCCATAGACGGAGAGGCCGCCCTTACGCGGGCTGGTGATGTTCTCTTCGGCCATGATGTTCTTGAGAGCGCGGTCGTGGGCGGGTTTCCACTCTTCGCGATTTGCGGCCTTGACGATCTTCTTCTCAGCCTTAACGACAATGGCTTTGAGATTCTTGGAACCGCCAACTGCGCCTGTGCCGCCGCGGCCAGAGGCGCGGTCATCTTCATTCATCCAGCACGCGAATTTGACTAGGTTCTCGCCTGCGGTGCCGATCGTGATTACGGTTAAATCTTTCTCGCCGTATTTTTCCTTGAAATGTTTAATGGTGTCGTGTACGTTTTTGCCCCAAACTTCTGAAGCATCCAGCAGTTCAACCTGATCATCATGGATGTAGGCATAGGTTGGTTTTGCAGCTTTTCCTTTGAAGACGAGGCCGTCGAAACCTGCCCAGCGTAACCGGGCGGCAGACCAGCCACCATGATGAGAATCAGTTACGGTTCCAGTCAGAGGCGATTTTGTCACAACCGCCATGCGTCCGCTCATGTTGGCTTCAGAGCCAGTGAGGGGGCCGTTCATGAAACAAAGAATATTATCGGGGGAGAGGGGATCTACTTTGGGGCCGTTATCATAGACGTACTTTACACCCAGCCCACGCGCACCAATATATTTTCGGGCATCATCCTCTGCGATAGGCTTGAATTCAACTTTGCCTGCGCTGAGGTCCACCCAGCCGATCCGATTTGCATAACCGCCAAGTTCCATGATGAATCTCCTTTTTGCAAACAAAAATAAACAGCTAACGCTGTTTCGATAATTCAGAATAGCATTTGAAATTATCAAAGTCAATAATTAAGGAAAAACTTAATCGTAGAGGTGATATTTGTCATCCCCTTTTTATTTTCAGCTCGCTCTTTGATATGGGTTATACTTTCTCAGTCCAAAAAAAATCAAAAATCTGCCTTGAGCATGGTTGAAGGTTATAAATCATAATGAAACAACTCCTCCAAAACGTTAAAAACGGAAATACAACCATCGAAGAAGTACCCATGCCAACACCGCGCGAAGGCATGGCCCTCGTTAAAATAGCGGCCTCTCTTGTCTCCGCAGGCACCGAACGCATGATCGTTGAGTTCGCTGAAAAGAATTTGGTTGGCAAGGCGCGCTCGCGTCCTGACCTTGTCAAGCAGGTTCTCGATAAAGCCCGTCGCGAAGGTGTTGTTCCAACTTTGCAGGCCGCCTTTAATCGTCTCGATCAACCGATGACACTTGGCTATTCATCTGCGGGAACCATTGTTGCGCTTGGAAAAAACATGCAGGGCTTCAAGGTTGGTCAGCGCGTGGCTTGTGCGGGCGCGGGATATGCCGTCCACGCCGAATACAATATCGTGCCGCGCAATCTGATCACGCCGCTGCCAAAGAATGTGGATTTTGAATCCGCCGCATTCACAACCTTGGGCGCAATCGCAATGCAGGGATTTCGTCTGGCAGAGCCTCAACTTGGAGAAAACGTAGCCATTATTGGGCTGGGTCTTTTGGGGTTATTGACGATTCAACTGGCGGCTGCCGCAGGATGCAACGTTCTCGGCATTGACCTTGACCCAAAGAGAATCAAACTCGCTTCATCGCTTGGATTTGAAGCTGTTACACGCCAAAATGCAGAATCAGCGTCTGTTGCTTTCACCGCCAATCGCGGCTTTGACTCGGTCATCATCTGCGCGGATACATCCTCCAATGACCCGATAGAGCTCGCGGGCGTCATTGCCAGAGACCGTGCCAAAGTCGTCGCCACTGGTGCGGTTGGATTAACCATTCCGAGAAAAATTTATTTCGAAAAAGAAATTTCGTTGATCAACTCCCGTTCTTATGGACCTGGACGTTACGACCCCAGTTACGAAGAAAACGGAAATGATTACCCCATCGGTTATGTCCGCTGGACTGAAGGAAGGAACCTCCAATCTGTAGTGGATTTAATGGCAGGCGGAAAATTGAAAGTGGCTCCGCTCATTTCACATCGTTTTCCCATCGAACAAGCCGCGACAGCGTATGATGTGATTACAGGAAAAAAGAAAGAAACCTTCCTTGGAGTTTTACTTACGTATTCAGAAACACTTGAAAAGTTGGAAGATTCGAAGGTTGTCAGATTTAACGCTCAAACCTTCAAACCTTCAAACAATGTAAAACTTAGTGTATTGGGCGCGGGTCTATATGCCAACTCAACATTGCTTCCTGTTATAAAAAATAATAAAGATTTTGAATTAATAGGCATCGCATCTTCAGGCGGACTTCACGCCCAGCATTCAGGAAAGAAATATGGCTTTCAATATGCCACCTCCAGCGAGGATGAGATCATCAACGACCCAAACATCAATACCGTTGCCATTCTCACCCGCCACGACACACATGCAGATCTGGTTATCAAAGCGCTCAAAGCTGGCAAACATGTTTTTGTAGAGAAGCCGCTGGCAATTAATAGCGTCCAGCTTTTAGCAATTAGCAAACAGCTAAAAGCTAATAGCCAATCGCTACTTACTGTGGGTTTTAATCGTCGCTTCTCTCCTCTTGCCCTAAAACTTTCTTCCTCCCTCTCACATCGAAGCGAACCTCTTCATGCTCACTATCGTGTCAATGCGGGTTATATTCCCCTCAATCATTGGACTCAAGACGCAAACCTCGGCGGCGGGCGGATCATCGGCGAAGGCTGTCATTTCATTGATTTGATCACCTTCCTCGTTGGCGCCGCTCCCATCTCAGTGACCGCGTATGCCCTGCCCGATAATGGAAAATATCGCATGGATAGTGTCTCCATGACCTTTACATTTCCTGATGGTTCCATCGGCGTGGTGGATTATCTTGCCAATGGTGATAAATCCTTCCCCAAGGAACGCGTGGAGGTTTTCTGCGAAGGGCAGATTTCTGTGCTTGATGATTACAGGTCGCTGACAACCATAAAAGATGGGAAGCGGAGTGTGGAAAAACTATCAGCGCAGGATAAAGGCTGGAGAAACGAGATGCAGGCTTTCGCGCGCGCGATCCGCGAGGGGGGGAATCCTCCGATTCCGTATGACCAACTCATCGGCGTGACCCAATCCACATTTGCGGCAGTCGAATCGATCCAAAACAAAAAGGTGATCGAAATTTAATCTCAAGCAAGACTAGTGTGCAAAAAAGGGCGAATTCGATAACGGTTCGCTCTTTTTCTTTAAAGGAAGCAGTACAATAGGCCGAAAATATCACTGAGATTTTATGAGTGAATCACGAAAAGCATTTTTAAACGGCGTTCGCGCTGAAATTCCACTTTTGATCAGCGTATTTCCTTTCGGCATGATCTATGGCGCGCTCGCGCTTGATGCGGGATTATCAACCTTAGCGTCCCAATTGATGTCGTCCATTGTGTTTGCGGGTTCAGCGCAATTTGTCACGGCGCAGCTCGTGCATGATGGAGCGCCAGGATTTATCATTATATTAACCATCGCGGTTGTGAACCTGCGTCATATGTTATATAGTGCATCGCTTGCCCCTTATCTAAAAAATCTTTCGTTAAAGTGGAAAGCCCTGCTTTCCTATTTGCTTACTGACGAAGCCTACGCGCCAACTATTCTCAACTATGAAAAAGAAGGCATCACACCTGTGAGTCATTGGTTTTTATTGGGCGCGGGATTTTCACTTTGGTTTAATTGGCAGGTCAGCACCGCGTTTGGGATTTTTCTTGGCGCGGCCATCCCAAAAGAATGGCCGCTCGATTTTGCGCTTCCCCTTACTTTTATTGCAATGGTGGTTCCCATTCTTAAGAATCGCCCCATGATCGCCGCCTCCGTTTCCGCAGGATTGGTTGCGCTTCTCGCGTTTAGTCTGCCTTTTAAACTTGGCATCATTCTCGCCGCGTTGACGGGCATTGTTGTCGGAACAGTTTTAGAGAGTGGAAAATCCATAAGCGGGGCGCTGTCCCCAAAGGGGATGCTATGAATATCTGGTTGGTCTTGCTCATTGGCGGGTTGCTTACCTTCGGGATGAGATTCTCCCTCATTTATTTGTTCGGCAGGTTCGAGGTCCCGCAAACGATGCGCAAGGCGCTGCATTATGTTCCACCCGCAGTGCTGTCTGCCATCATCTTCCCTGAATTGATCTATCCCTCAGGCAATCTTGATCTAACTTTGGGTAATACCCGATTGTTGGCAGGCATCATCGCAACACTGGTGGCCTGGTATACAAAAAATACTTTGCTAACCATCCTGGCTGGGATGGCCGCATTGGTGATTCTGCAACTGCTCTAAAATTAAACGAAAACTAAAAATACCTGATTGCCCCCAGCCTGCTTCGCATGTGACATTGCCTGACGCGCCTTCTGGATCAAAGGCTCGATCTCAGTGGATGAATTAATATGAGATGCGGATGCAATGCCAGCACTGACCTTTACCATAAGCGGCGCTTCATTCGGGACCTCGATCCTGGTGCCGCGTACTCCGGCAATGACCCTGTCTGCGACTTTTTCCGCATCCGCGCCGATCACGCCTGAGAGCAGGATCACAAATTCATCTCCCATCCAACGACCGATGCAGTCATAAGGACGGCTTTTTTCCCGAATAGCCTGCGCAACAACACGCAAAACCTCATCCCCGGTTTCAATACCGAACGTATCATTGATGATCTTAAAGTTGTCAATATCCAATGCGATCAAACTCAATGGTATGGATGCCCGCCGCGCGCGCTCCAATTCCCCTGTGGATTGCCTGAAGAAGGCCGGGCGATTCATAAAACCTGTCAAACTGTCAAATACTGCCTGGTTTTCCAATTGGTCGCGCGCAGAAGCAAGATTGCTCGAAAGCGAAACAATCCTCTCTGCTAATGCGATACGGTTCTTTAGCTCTTGAGCACCAAACGGTCTTTGGATGATATCGTCCGCCCCGCTTGGAGCGAGATCTTCATCAGAACTCTTTGTAGTGGTTAAGATAATATAAAACGACTCGGCTGGTTTTGCGGCGCGTACACGCGCAATAAATTGAGTACTGCGAATATCGCTGGTATCCCAATTTGCGATGAGAAAATATGGTTCTTCAGATTGAAGATACGGCCAGATCTGCTCACTGCGGACAAGCGGAATCAACTCGTTCCCGTTTATATTCAGGGATTGCCGAATGGTTATCAACTCTTTTGGATCGTTTTCAAGCACCAGTATTTTCATGAGGCACCTTTTGGCTATTATAGCAGGGTGTTTACGTTATAACGTGAATGTATTTGCTTCACGTTGACAAATGCCCCCTCCCATAGTAATATTTGCGGCGCTCTCCCTAAATTGCCGAGGTAGCTCAGTGGCAGAGCAAAGGACTCATAAGCCTTCGGTCGAGAGTTCAAATCTCTCCCTCGGCACACAAAAACCCGCGCGAGCGGGTTTTTTATTATCATGCAAATCCAAATTGACAAACTCATCCGCAGCAAACGCAGAACTATTGCGTTGATCGTCGAACGTGACGGCACGCTTACAGTCCGCGCGCCGATGCGCGTATCTCACGCGATGATCGAATCTTTCATCCAGCAAAAAGCGGATTGGATCGTGCGCACGCGGGAAAGACTCAAAGCCATTGAGCCGACTCCTGCCAGAAGATATGTTGACGGGGAGACCTTTTTATTTCTCGGTTCTTTCTTTGACCTGAAACTGGTGCAGTCACAACGGCCTGCTCTTCAGTTTGACAAGGGATTCACCCTCAGTAAAAATGCGCAGCCAAAAAGCGAACAGTATTTTACAAGATGGTATAAGGAACGCGCTTACGAAATCATCTCTGAACGAGTGCGGGAATATGCTCAACGATACAATTTCACACCCAGGCAGGTGAAGATCAGTTCCGCAAGAACACGCTGGGGCTCGTGCAGTCCTGACGGGACGCTGAATTTCACTTGGAAGCTGATCATGTCTCCGTTGGATGTGATCGATTATGTGGTTGTACATGAACTCTCGCATCTGCGTGTAAAAAATCATTCCATCAAGTTTTGGAAATTGGTTGAGTCCATTTATCCTGAATATAAAAAGAAGAGAAAATGGCTGCGGGAAAACGGGGATAAATTAAGTTTGTAGCCTTGAACAGAAAAAGAGCGTGCCTGGGAACTTGTCTCTGGACACGCTCTTTTTGTTTTATTTTCTTTTATCTGGAAATGGAGCAAACTGCTCATAGCCTTCCCCCACTTTTTTTGATATTTTTTCAATTCGCTCGGCAGTCTTTCTATTTAAGGGCAATATCTGATGTATATATAATTCACCGAAAGGAGTTAATGCCAATAGCGAATCAACGGCTACAAATGAGTGCGCATTATCTGGGTCCGATCTCTGGATGGGCAGGGAGAAATCATCATGCTCTTCAAATAATATCTTTCGCCAGCATCTCTCGAATGATGGGTATTTTTTATTATCAAGCAACTCCTTTAGTAATTTGGCGAAATATGGTTTGGATCGAACACGCAATGTTCGCCTTCGAAAATAACGGGTATTGATCAAAGCCAGTCTCTCAAAACTGTCGTTACCGAGGATTTCTGGAAAATTGGAAAGCGGATCAAATATATAACGCATCGTGTTATACCCGCCGACAATGGTGTCTGCATTTTGCAATAATTCCGGGGAGACACCATAAAAATCGATTAGGCAATGGTTGGCCAGTAAAATATCGCAAAACGCATCTGTGACCAGAACTGGTAAAGTAATGCAGGCGATGTGTTCTCCTGTTTCTTTGAGAAAAGTTGTGGGGTCGAAATGTTTCTTTACGCGGGCCAGCTCCTTTCGAACTGTATCCAGTTCAGTCACGCCGCTGGCTGCAAATAGGAATTCCTGTCTCTCCATGGAGGTTAATTGAAGACCATCAGCCAGCTTTACCAGCATATTATCTTTTAACAGCGTTTTCCTTTCCCCGCGTTCAATATTGCTAATCGCGGATATATCCACGCCTGACCTCTCGGATAGTTCCAGTTGTGTCCAGCGCATATCTTCACGCAATGATGCCACAAGCGCTCCAAATTCATAGCGATTCATACCTGCTCCTGACTATAAATATACTCAAAAAAATCTTCGAGTCGGCTCTTATTTTTTATGGAGATAACTACAAATAAATATTTTGACATTCCCTGCGGAATGTAGATAATTATAACGATTTATATATTTTATGGATGATTTTCTGGAACAAATATTTCCAGGATTGTCGGCCTGTTTGTGACTGCAACAGGCCCTTCAAATCAACGCAGCCGAGTGCGCCTGTCTCATTTTGGAGGGGAAAACGCCTCGGAACATTTTAGCAAGGGGCAGTCAAATATGACTGCCCCATGGGGTCTCATTAATACCGTCAGCAGTGGCGGTATTTTATTTATTGTATATATTATGTCGAATATAGGATGAAATACAATTGACTTGAAACTGGAAACCGTATACTATTGATTTAAAGTTTGTTTCCAATCGATCTTTCATAACAGACAGGGGGAGGTAAGGTTCAAAGATTTTGTTTAACTTGAAGGATGGTTCGATGGCAGAAAAGACGGCCCCCAAATCAAAGATAAATTTTAGCGAAGAGAGTTTGCGCCTGCTTTTCGAGAAATGCCCGTTTCCTGTATGGATGTTTAGTAGATCTCTTGCAAAAGTCTTTTTTACCACAGAGGTCACAGAGAAAACCCTGAGTTTTAAGTGCTTTCCTCAAAAAGCTCTGTGCTCTCTGTGGCTACTGCTCTCACTTATGCAAGAGGTCAAGTGTAGCAAAAAAGATTCCGCCGCTTTTTCATGGTTTTAGCCGCCCTTTGTCTGATCCTTCAGCCACAAATAAGGTACGCTTTGGTGTATTTTAAAGTGGTTGGAAATTTCCATCTGCAAAGTATGATTGAGTACAATCTAAATTGTATAGCCTGAAGATTTTGCATGAAACAGGAACCATTCAATGACTTCAAGAAGAACTTCTTCGAAAGCGAAATTAGCCCATTCAGCCGACAAACAAGCCTTTGGTTTGCTGAATGAAAATCATTCTGTTGAAGGAGGGTTGGTCTCATCTGAGGCTGAACTTCGCGCCTTATTCGCTTCCATGCACGATGCAGTAATGGTGATTGACCGTGATGGTTTGTACCGCAAGATTGCCCCTACCAATCCCAGCCTGCTATTCAAGCCAATGGAAGAATTACTCGGTAAAAATTTGCGAGAAATTTTCCCTGCCGAGCAGGCTGACGCTTTTATTATTGCAATTCGCAGAGTGTTGGATACGCAACAACCCGAACGCATTGAGTATGAATTGCAGATCGGTGAACGCATGGTATGGTTTGCCACATATATTTCGCCGATGAATTCATACAATACCCTCTGGGTGGCGCGCGATATTACTGAACGGAAGCTGGCGGAGGCGGCCCAGCGCGAATCTGAAGAGCGTTATCATTCATTGTTTGACCGCATGATGGATGGGGTCTATCGCAGCACGCATGAAGGGAGATTTGTTGATATCAATCCCGCCATGGTTAAAATGTTTGGGTATTCGAGCAGGGAGGAAATGATGGAGGTGGATATCAAACATGATCTCTACTTCTCGCCTGAGGAAAGGGGGAGTCATGTTCTGGATACTGGCAAAGAGGAGATCGAAGCCTATCGCATGCGCCGAAAAGACGGATCTGAAATATGGGTGGAAGACCATGGGGCTTATGTGCACGATGAACAAGGCGGGTTGAAATATCACGAGGGAATATTACGCGACATTACTGAACGGAAACAAAAGGAAGACGCGCTTATTAAATTGCAGAAGGCCGTCGACTCGTCAAAGGATGCGATCTTTCTTACAGATATACATGGCGTTTTTACATATGTAAACCCGGCTTTTATTGCTCTGTACGGCTTCCAAGCTGATGAATTAATAGGCAAGGTTACTCCGCGGGTGATCAAGAGTGGTCTGACGGATCCACAAGTCTATGAATTGTTTTGGCGGAAATTAACCAGTGGACAGGAAGTAACCGGAGAGTTGATTAATAAAAGAATGGACGGTACATTTATTACCGTGGAAGGATCTGCCACTCCGATTTTTGATGATGTCCATACTATTATCGGTTTTCTGGGCGTTCAGCGCGATGTTACTGAACGGAAAAAGTCGGAGGAGGCTTTGCGGATTGCGGAGGCAAACTACCGCTCCATTTACGAAAATGCGACAATTGGCATTTATCAATCGATACCGCAGGGAATTTTTTTGAGTGTTAACCCAGTAATGGCACAGACCTTTGGATACGATTCGCCTCAGGATATGACCAGGAGCATTGTCAGCATAACAGATCAATATTACGCTGATCCAGTTGACCGTCAAAGATTTGAGCGTTTGATGATCGAGCAGGGGGAGGTGCGGGAATTTGTCAGTCAGAATTTTCGTAAAAATGGAGAGCAGATCTGGGTCCAGGAAAATGCCCGCGCCGTAAAGGATGAGCAGGGGAATATCCTTTATTATGAAGGGTTTGTAACTGATATTACTGAGCGTAAACGTTCAGAGGATGATCTGTACCGCGCCAAGGATTCGCTGGAAACCACTCACCGCGAATTGCAGGAGCTGCTGGCGCATACGCAGCTGCTGGCACGCACAGATGGGTTGACCGGGTTGTATAACTTCCGTTATTTTTTTGAACTTGCTTCCTATGAATTTACCGCGGCCATTCGTTATCAACGTCCCCTTTCCATTATCATATTTGATACTGATAAATTGAAAGAGGTCAACGATACACTTGGGCATGTCACTGGGGATAAAATGTTGGTGAAAGTGGCGCAGGCCGCCAGCTTACAGGTTCGCAGCGTGGATGCGCTGGCGCGTTATGGAGGAGATGAGTTTGTAGTCCTGCTGCCTCAGACGAATGCACAGCAGGCGTTTCCTGTTGCTGAACGTATCCGCGCAAGCGTGGCGGCTCTGCGGATCGAGACGGAAAGAGGGCCGCTGGCTGTTACGCTTAGTATTGGTATTGCAGAGTTAAGCATTGATCCCAGGGATCAAAATCTTGAAAGCATTGTTCAACGCGCAGATAAGGCCCTCTACTCTGCCAAGGCGGCCGGGCGCAATTGTACAAAGATCTTTCATGCTGAGTGAATTTGATTTCGATGATTCTAAAAGGCAAAACCTCCAAAAGAGTTTCCGATGTTTGTGACTTGTACAAATGCAGGAACTAGTTATGTAGTGAGAAATGGATAATAACACTCCGCACCTTCTGCTTGTAGATGACGACCTGAACCTGCTCGAGACTTTGGGTGAAATTTTTAAGGTCAAAGGCTTTGAGGTGATCTGCTCACAGACGGGGGAGGCGGCGCTGGCTTATGTTGAGCGGCAGCCCATGGATGTGGCATTGATCGATCTTAAATTGGGTGATATGTCTGGCCTGGATGTCTTGCGCGGCATCAAGGCATTTTCCCCTGAGAGCGAATGTATTTTGTTAACTGGCAATGCCTCACAGGCTTCTGCCATTCAGGCCATTCAGATGGGCGCTTTTGGTTACATTCAGAAGCCATTTGAAGTGGAGCAGGTTGTGTTATCTGCTCAACGGGCGGCAGATAAATACCGCTCTACGCTGGCTCTGCGTGAAAGTGAAGAAAAATATCGTCGTTTGTTTGACCGTGCGAGCCTGGGGATCTTTCAATCATCACCGCAGGGAAAAGCCATTTCGGTCAACCCGGCATTCGCGCGCATGTTCGGTTATGACTCGATTGAAGATGCCCTCCAAAGCATTAAGGACGTCTCCACCGATATATTTGTCGACCCAAACCGCCGCGCGGAAATTATCCACATCATGAAGGAAAACCCGCAGCTAAGAATATTCGAGAATGTGTACCGCCGTAAGGATGGCAGTTCATTTATCGGTAATCTGAACACAATGCCGATCATGGATTCTGAAGGACGGCTGATCCGCATAGAGGGAATTATCGAGGATATCACCCAGCGTAAACAGATGGAGGATACTCTTAGAGAGAGCGAGGAGCGTTTTCGCCTGGCTTTCGAACATGCCCATGTTGGCATGACTCTTGTGGATCTTCAAGGGCGATTCATGAAAATGAACCCACAAATCTGCTTGATGTTTGGGTACAGTCAAGGGGAGCTTGAAGGGAAATCCATCAACGAAATTACGCATCCTGATTATCAAAATTTGAGTTTTTCATTTATGCAGCAAGCTATTGAAGGCCGGATGGATCATTCCGAATTTGAAAAGTTATATATCCATAAGAACGGAAGCTTTGTTTGGGGATTGGTATCCAGTTCACTGGTCAGGAATGCCGCGGGCGTGCCCTTGTATTTTATTGCCCATATTCAGGATATCACTGCCCGTAAACAAACGGAAAACGAATTGCTCAACTTGAAGGAATCGTTGGAAGAGGCCAACCGTGAACTGCAAACTGCCCTGGCCCGCGAACAAACGTTATCTCACACTGATGTATTAACCGGCATTCACAATCGCCGTCACCTGTTCGAACTCGCCGGACAAAAACTTGCCGTTGCCTTGCGCTATCAGCAACCACTGGCTGTCATGATGATGGATATTGATCATTTTAAGAAAGTTAATGACACGTTTGGACATGCCGTAGGCGACCAGATGTTGAAGAGCGTTACTCAAATCGCCTGTGCCAAACTGCGGAGCGCTGATGTGATTGGAAGATATGGCGGCGAGGAATTTGTGATCTTACTGCCGATGACGAATGCGCAGCAAGCCATTCTGTCGGCGGAGCGCATCCGCGCAGGCGTGGCGGCCTTGCGTGTGCCGACAGAAAAAGGGGATGCATCTGCCACGCTCAGCATAGGTATTGTTGAAATAAACCATGAATTATCAATGGAGGCGGTGGAAGATGTGTTTCGCCGTGCCGACCAGGCGATGTACGCCGCCAAACAAGCCGGGCGCAACCGTGTCGTGATCTTTAGTTCTCCAGAATAGAAAATGCAGAAGGAGTTTTTCATGGGTCATTACGATCACAAGGAAAAACGCACGTTGTTCATTTTTATCCTCATTTTCATTTTGTTGGTTATTGGTATTGCTGTCAGCGCCTATTTATCCTATCGTAATTTTGAACATCAATTCCGCCTTCAAACTGAACATCAACTCTCTGCCATTGCAAAACTTAAAGTATCAGAACTGGTTAATTGGCGTAGGGAACGGCTTTCAGATGCTGAAATGCTTTGTCAAAACCCTGTTTTTGCATCCCTCACGCAAGCCTACTTTGAAGATCCGCAGGATGTTCTGATTCAGTCGCAAGTGCAGGTTTGGTTAAATAGCTATCAGATATACACTGATTATGACCGTATACAACTGCTTGATACAAAAGGACAGACGCGCTTTTCCAGTTCTACTGGCTTACCGCCTGTCTCATCCATGATCGCAAGCCGTATCCCTGAGGTATTGCAATCGAAACAGGTCACAATGGTGGATTTCTATCAGCGGGATAATGATCGAAGAATTCGCCTCTCCATTCTCATTCCCATTATGGATCCAAAGGATGGCGATCAAATACTTGGATTGGCGGCCTTAAGTATCGATCCTGAAGTTTATCTTTATCCTTTTATCCAGGAGTGGCCCATTGACAGTACCTCTGCTGAAACGCTGCTCATCCGTCGTGAAGGGAGTGAAGCGTTATTCCTGAACGATCTTCGCTTTGATTCGGAAGCGGCCATGACCCTGCATTTCCCGCTCACTCAAAGTGAGATTCCCGCGGTCAAAGCTGTGCTGGGACAGACCGGAGTTGCGGAAGGGGTAGACTATCGCGGTAAACCAGTTCTGGCTGATTTGCGTTCCGTGCCAGATTCGCCCTGGTTTCTGGTTTCCAAAATGGATAATGTCGAAGTCTATGCGCCTTTGAGAACAAGGTTATGGCAGACCTTCCTTTTGGCCGGCATGGCAATTTTTGTGGCAGGCACCGGGCTGGTTACGGCCTGGCGGCAACAACGCATTCTCTTCTACCGTACGCAAGCTGAGGCGGCGGAGGCTTTGCGCGAAAGTGAAAAAAGATACCGCGTTCTGGTGGAGAACATGCAGGTTGGTGTTGTGGTACATGGATCGGATACCAGCATCCTTTTTTCAAACCCAATGGCATCACATCTGCTTGGCCTGACTCAGGAACAAATGCGCGGCAAAACAGCGGTCGACCCATCCTGGTGTTTTATTCGGGAGGATGGAACGCGGGCGCCGCTGGAAGAGTATCCTGTAAATCGCGCGTTGACCTCGGATGTTCCGATCTCAAACATCGTTCTTGGTATTCTGCGGCCTGACCGGGATGGGCCGATCTGGGTGCAATATGATGCTCATCAGGACCGCGAGCCAGACAGTACAGTTAGGCAGATCGTTGTAACATTCTTTGAAATTACCGATCGCAAGCGGGCGGAAGAGACGCTACAGGCAAGTGAAATTAGGTTCCGATTGGCGGCAGAAAGCCTGACCGACGTTATTTATGAATGGGACCTCAAGGAAAGGGTGGATTGGTATGGCGATATTGACGGAATGATGGGCTTTCCATCCGGCGAATTTCCGAGAACCCTGACTGGATGGGCAGCAATGCTCCATCCAGATGATAAGGAAAGGGTAATGGCAGCCATTGATGATCAACTTAATAGGGCCATCCCTTACAACATTGAATACCGTGTCAGGAATAGGAACAATGAGTGGCGCTGGTGGTCAGCGCGAGGCGCTGAAGTCAGAGACGAGCATGACGAACCGAAAAATTGGATCGGCTCGATATCCGATATCACAGAACGTAAGCGTGCAGAGGATGCACAGAAGGAATATAGTACCCGCCTTGAAACTGATGTAGCCGAACGCACGCGTGAATTGCGCGATGCCCAGGAACAACTCGTGCGTCAGGAACGGCTCGCCATCCTCGGTCAACTGGCTGGCAGCATGGGACATGAATTGCGCAACCCTCTGGGTGTCATCTCGAATGCGATCTATTTCCTAAAGATATCCCAGCCGGATGCCGACGATAAGATCAAGGAATACCTGAACATCATCGAGAATGAGACGCGTACTTCAGACAAGATCATTACCGATCTGTTGGATTTTGCCCGCATCAAATCTGTGGACCGACAACTGGTTTCTGTTCCCGAATTGATTCATCAAACGCTGAATCGATTCCCCGTCCCCCCAGCCATTGAGTTGGTGCTCAATATCCCGCCCGATCCGCTCCAAATACTTGCGGACCCTCACCATGTGGTTCAGGTCCTTGGCAACCTGACCGTTAACGCCTGCCAGGCTTTGCCCGCAACTGGCGGCAGGTTGGAAATTTCCGTGGCTTTACTTAATGATATGGTTTCCATTGCTGTCCACGATAACGGCGTGGGAATCTCGCCTGAGAATATGAACAAACTTTTCGAACCGCTCTTCACCACCAAGATCAAAGGGATCGGGTTGGGGCTGGCTGTCAGCAGGAAACTGATTGAAGCCAACGGCGGCCGCATTGAGGTCCAGAGTGAAGCGGGGAAGGGCAGTACATTCACAGTTTTTCTGCCTCTGGAAAGCCGGGAGCAATAAAGTTGCCCCTGCATCCTTGTAATCTTTTTTATAATAGACCTCTTGCATAAGTAGGTGTAATGTAGCCACAGAGTACACAGAGTCTTTTGAGAAAACCTTTAAAACTCTGTTTTTCTCTGTGACCTCCGTGGCAAAAGACTTTTGCAAGAGGTCAAATAAATAACCAGGTGAACTTCATGATTTTTATTGACACTCGAACTGTATTGATCAGTTACATTATCAGCAATGTCATCTGCGCCAGTATGATGATTACTCTGTGGTGGCAGAATCGCCGGCGTTCACCGGATCTGATCTTCTGGATGGTAGATTTCATCATGCAGTTCACGGGCGTGGTCTTGCTTACCTTGCGCGGCATCCTGCCGGATTTCTTCTCCATGATACTTTCCAATATTCTGATTGTTGGCGGGACGTTTCTTTTATTGATCGGGTTGGAGCGCTATCTGCGTAAGACAGGCAGACAATGGCATAACCATCTCTACATGGCGGCGTTTACTTTCATCCACATATTTTTTGTCTACATTCAGCCCAACATATTGGTTCGCACTGCCAACAATTCATTTGGGATATTCGTCTTTTGTTCGCAGGGTGCCTGGTTGTTATTGCGGCGGGTGGAACCGTCTGTTCGGCGGGATACATGGGGAGCGGGGGCGGTTTTCGCCGCTTTCAGCCTCATAAGCCTCTTGCGTATTTTTGTGAATCTGATCGTGCCGCCGGAAAACGATCTGTTCAAATCCGGTCTGTTTGACACACTGGTGATCCTGATCTACCAGATGCTTACAGTCAGCCTGACATTCTCCCTGTTCCTGATGGTCAACCAGCGTTTGAATAAGGAAATCCAGCAGGATAAGGAAAATCTTGAACTGATCTTTAATACCAGTCCTGATGCAATGCTGGTCACGCGTATTGCAGACGGGCATTTCGTTGATATCAATGATGGGTTTATAGCGATGACCGGTTACTCCCGCGCAGATGTGCTTGGCAAATCTGCCCTGGAAATCCATCTCTGGAAAGATGCCGCTGAACGCCAAAGAATGGTTGCGGCACTGAATGAAAAAGGATATTGCGAAAATATGGAGGCCGTTTTCCAGCGCAAGGATAAAAGTGAGTTGATCGGTAACATATCAGCCAAGCTGATCAGTTTGCAAGGCATCTCGCATATTATCAGTGTGACTCGCGACATTACCGAGCACAAGCTGGCGGAGGAGACTCTGCGAAGAAGCGAAACACACTTTCGCGAAGCCATTGAGTTTGCCCCAACGCCATTCAATATTGCGGATCATGATGGAAATATGCTGGTTGTCAACCGAAAATTTACCGAAAAATTCGGATATACCATTGATGATATTCCAAGCGTGGAGGTATGGTTGGAGCGCGCTTATCCAAATTTGGAATATCGCGCGGCGGTGTTGGATCAATGGGAACGGGATGTCGCACAGGCATTCCAAAATGGGACCACCACTACGCTGCGCGCATATAAAATTACCGGGAAATATGGCACTCAGCACGATGTTGAAATGGTCGCGCGGTTTATAGGGAATATGTCGGTGGCATCCTTCAATGACATCACCGAGCGCAAGCGGGCCGAAGAGAGGCTGCGGGAGAGCGAGGAACGCTATCACAGTCTCTTCAACATCATGGATGAGGGATTGGCGATCAATGAGGCCGTTCTGGATGAAAACGGGGATGTGGTGGATTATATTATTTTGAGCGTAAACCCCGCCTTCGAAAGACATACGATCTATAAAACTGAACAAGTGCTTGGAAAACCAGCCACTGAAGTTTATCAAATGTCTCCCGAGTACATTCGCGATTGGTGGAGAAATCATTCCCAGATCGTTGCGTCAGCCCATACAGAAATGTATCATGAGCCGAGCAAACGCTGGTTCCACGTCACGACCACCCCGCCGGAAGGAAAACGCTTTGCCACCATTTTCATTGATATTACCGAGCGCAGGCAGGCTGAAGAGAATGTCCACCAGCTTAATCTTGAGCTAGAAAAGCGCGTGGAGGAACGCACACATGAACTGCGTATTGCGCAAGAGCAGCTCGTGCGCCATGAGAAGCTGGCCGTGTTGGGACAAATGTCCAGCAGTGTCGGCCACGAACTGCGTAACCCGCTCAGCGTGATTGCCAGCGCGATCTACTATTTAAAACTTATCCAACCGAATGCGGATGATAAGGTGAAACAATATCTTGGCGTCGTCGATCAGGAAGTGCGTAACTCCGATAAGATCATCACCGATCTGCTCGACTTTGCGCGCGTCAAATCTGTGGACCGTGAAGCTGTTTCTGCTTCCGAGTTGATCCGTCAAACGCTGGAACGCTTCCCCGTGCCCGAATCGGTAAATGTGAGTATTGAAATTCCAGATGACCTGCCGCGGGTCTATGTGGATGTGCATCAGATCACGCAGGTTCTTGGCAACCTGACGGTCAACGCCTGCCAGGCCATGAGCGGCTCAACCCCCGATATGCTGAATGACAGACAATTGTCACTATACAGTCGCATACAAAATGATATGATAAATATTACGGTCCAGGACAATGGCGTTGGCATCTCGCCGGAGAATATGAAAAAAATTTTCGAGCCGCTTTTTACTACAAAAACGAAAGGCATTGGGTTGGGGCTTGCCGTCAGCCAGAAACTGGTTGATGCAAACGGGGGCAGGATCGAGGTCGAGAGTGAAGCGGGCAAAGGTACTTCGTTCCATGTCTATTTACCCATTTACGAGGTAGTCCCGGTTATTGCACGGGACGAGGAGTAGAATGAATCAAGGTTTGAATATCCTGATCGTGGATGATGATCGCCGCATGACCCGCACTTTGGGCGATATCTTAACGATGTCCGGGCATACCGTAACGGAAGCTTCATCGGGATCCGAAGCGCTTGAAAAAGCCAATGGGTTTGCTTTCGATTGTGTATTGACCGACATAAAAATGCCCGAAATGAATGGAGTTGAATTGCACCGCCGCCTGCGGGATATCCAGCCGGGGCTGCCTGTTTTGCTGATGACTGCTTATGCCGCGGACGAACTGATCCGACAGGGGCTGACCGAAGGCGTGGCGGGTGTTTTTGACAAGCCATTGGATATTAACTATTTACTGGGTTTCTTTAATTCGCTGGTAAAGCATCGCACCATTGTCATTGTGGATGACGACCCGGCCTTTTGCAAGACTCTGGATGACATTCTTTCCCGCCGCGGTTTTAAAGTTATGCAGATCAATAGCCCGCACAATATGGATACGGACATGTTGACGAGCGGTGTGCAGACGATCCTGCTGGATATGAAGTTGAACGGGTTCAACGGACTGGATGTATTAAAAAGAATCCGGGTGCAGTATCCGACCCTGCCAGTGATCATCGTTACGGCTCACCGTCAGGAAATGTCTGATGCGATTCAGGCGGCGCTGGAGATCAATGCGTATGCTTGTTTATATAAGCCATTGGAGATACCCAAACTATTGCAGTTGTTGTCGGAAGTTCAGCTTGAAAATTTAAGAAGTTTGCTTAAGAGGTAATAACATTAGACCTCTTGCATAAGTAAATACAATCAGCCACAGAGTGCACAGAGACCTTTGAGAAAAGGCACTAAAATTCATTTTCTCTGTGGTCTTTATTATCCCCGTCAGGGGACTGTGGCAAAGAAGACTTTCGCAAGAGTCAATTAAATAAAAGTGTTTGCGGTTTGGGCGGGACATGGAAGCGCATGGATATGGGGATGTTTTTATAACCTGCCTTATGTGAAGTTTCTGCAGGCGGTGTCTTGAGCCTGCTTTGTATAAGAAACCTTGATTCATTTCTGTAATTTCGGATGTTCGCTCCGGAGTCGTAACTATGGAAAAAATACCACATATCTTGATCGTGGATGATGACCCAAATTTGATCGGGTCTGTCAGCGATATTCTCAAGGTCAAAGGTTTTGAGCCTGTGACCGCCATGACGGGCGAGTCAGCGCTGAAGAGCATTGAGCAATATCATTTTGAAGTGGCGTTGATCGACCTGCGTTTGGGGGATATGTCTGGGTTGGTGGTGCTGCAGGGGATAAAGTCCCGCTCCCCTGAAACCGAGTGCATTCTGCTAACCGGGCATGCGTCACAGAATTCGGCGATTGAAGCCATTCAGCTTGGGGTCTTTGGTTTTTTTCAGAAGCCATTTGATATGGAGCAGTTGTTATTGTTCATTCAACGCGCGATCGAAAAACACGCGGCGACGGGTGCTTTGCGTAAAAGTGAAGAACGCTATCATGGGTTGTTTGAAGATACTCCGGTCGCTATTTGGCAGGAGGATTTTTCTGAACTTAAAAAACATCTGGATGCTTTGAAGAAACAGGGAATAGCGGATTTTCGGGAATATTTTGCGCTGCATCCTGATGTTGTACTTGAATGTGCGCTACTGATCAAAATTGTGGATGTGAACAGCGCCGCCATGCGGCTGTATGGGGCGAAAAGCAAGCAAGCATTAATAAATAGTTCCAATGAGATTCTGAGCAAGGGCGAAGAGGAACATATTTACGAGGATTTTATTGCCATAATCGAGGGAAGGACCAGCAATAGCTGGGAAGGTCTCGATGAAACACTGGATGGCAGACCGATTGAAATCAACTTGAGCTGGTCTGTTGCTCCGGGTTGCGAGGATGATTACTCCAAAGTCATTGTCACTACTTTTGATATTACCGAGCGCAGGCGGGCGGAAAGGGCATTAAGAGAAAGCGAAGGGCGCTTTCATGCCCTGATCCAAAACGCCGCAGATTTGATCATAGTGATTGATTCTGAAGGCGTCATCCAATACGCCAGCCCATCCGCAGAGCGGATTTTGGGCTACAAGGATCATGAATTCCTCGGTAAGAAATTCAATGGATGGGTGCATCCGGAAGATCTGCCGCTTGCTGTTGAATCTCTTCTCAGCCGCAGGAAAATTCCCGGCACAGCCGCAGGAAGTATTGAGGTGCGAAGTCTGCATAAAAATGGCACATGGCGCGTGATCGAGGTGCTGGGCACGAACTTACTGGCCGAGCCATCCGTCAATGGCATCGTCATGAATATTCGCGATGTCACTGAACGTAATTATGCGGAAGATAATTTGCATCAAAGTGAACAACGTTATCGCGGACTGTTTGAAGATACTCCGATCGCGATTTGGGAGGAGGATTTTTCGGGAGTCAAGGAACATCTGGATTCTTTGAAACAACAGGGCATAACAGATTTTCGAAAATATTTTGCGCTGCATCCTGATGTCATATTTGAATGTTCAGCAAAGATCAAAGTTTTGGATGTAAATAACTCCGCAGTGCAAATGTTTGGGGCGGAAAGCAAGGAAGTACTAATTAAGCATACCAATTCAGGCCAGAGCAAGGGTGAGGCGGAACATAACCACGAGGATTTCATAGCCATCGCGGAAGGAAAAACCAGTAATAGTTGGGAAGGATCAGATGCAACCCTTGCGGGTGAACCGATTGAAATAAGCCTGAGTTGGTCTGTTGTTCCTGGGTATGAGGATGATTTCTCCAAGGTCATTGTCACAACTCTCGATATTACTGAACGCAAACATGCGGAACAGGCGCTGAGGGATAGGGAGTCTTCATTACAAGCAGTTCTACAATCCACCGCGGACGGTATTCTGGCTGTCACCAATGAAAACAAGGTGCTCTATGCCAATGAACGTTTTTCCGAGATGTGGTTGATTCCACAATCAGTTCTCGCCAGCAAGGAAGACTCGATCCTTCTTCAATATATTCTTGATCAACTGATTGATCCTCGAAGTTTTCTTCAGAAGGTTCAGGAATTATACAAGTTGGATATGGAAAGTTTCGATACACTGTATTTCAAAGACGGAAGAGTATTTGAGCGGTTGTCTCAGCCTATGCTGCAAGGGACAAATCTGCTGGGCAGAGTCTGGTCATTTCGCGATATCACCGAGCGCAAGCACATGGAAGATGATTTGCGCCTCGCCGAAGAAAAATATCGCAACATCTTTGAAAATTCACTGGAAGGAATATTTCAAAGTACGCCTGCCGGGCGATTCATCACCGTGAACCCCGCCCTGGCCCGCATGTGGGGTTATGACTCTCCTGAAGATATGATCACCAGTGTTACCGATATTGCAAATCAGGTTTACATTACCCCTGATGCTCGCGCTGAACACATACGTTTATTAAAGGAACAAGGCGGCAATTTATCCGGGTTTGAATACCAGGCCCATTGCAAGGATGGCAGTGTGATCTGGGTTTCGGAGAATGTGCGTTCTGTACGAGGCGCGGATGGCGTGCTTCACTACTACGAAGGCACCGTTGAAAATATTTCAACCCGTAAGCTGGCCGAAGAGGCCCTACGCGCAAGCGAAGCCAACCTAAACCATGCTCAGGCTGTCGCCCATATCGGTAGTTGGAATATGGATGTGCCGGGAAATATCCTCACCTGGTCCGCGGAAACTTACCGTATTTTCGGCGTTGCGCCTGAAACGCCGCTCACCTACGAATCCTTCCTCGCATACATTCACCCAGACGATGTGGAGCTTGTGAATCGATCCTGGCTGGCGGCTTTACAAGGCGCCCCTTATGATGTTGCGCACCGCATCCTCGTAGATGGACAAGTGAAATGGGTGCGCGAACTTGCCGAACTGGAAGCTGATACAGAGGGCAATGTTCTACACGGCCTCGGGACAGTTCAAGACATCACCGAGCGCAAGCGGGTGGAAGATCAATTGCGTCAACTGTCGCGAGCGGTGGAGCAAAGTGCCTCAACGATCGTGATCACCGATATGGCAGGCAACATTGAGTATGCCAACTCCCAATTTACCAAAACCACCGGTTATAGCGTTGCCGAAGCGCTGGGACAGAACCCACGTCTCTTAAAATCGGGGCATACTCCGCCGGAAGAATATCAGCAGATGTGGCAGGTGCTCGCTGCTGGCAGGGAATGGCGCGGCGAGTTTCAAAACAAGAAAAAGAATGGCGAGTTGTATTGGGAATCTGCCACGATTTCATCCATCCTGAATGAGCGGGGAGAGATCACGAATTTTCTAGCCGTCAAAGAGGATATTACCGAGCGTAAACTGGCGGATGCGGCCCTGCGCGAGAATGAAGAGCGTTATCGTCTGCTGTTTGAAAACGCGCCGGTGGGCATTTTATCTGCCACTTCTCAGGGACAGATCGTTGAGATCAACCCTGTTGCCTTACAGATATTAGGGTCACCTTCCTCTGAAGCGACCAGAGCCATTAATCTTCTGACTTTCCCTTTGCTTGTGAATACTGGCTTTTCCGCTAAATTCAAACAATGCTTTGATACTGGCCTTCCTGTTTTCGCCGAGCAGGCTTATACCAGCAAGTGGGGGAAGATCGTTTACGCGCAGTATCGTATGACTCCCATCAAGGATGCCAGCGGACAGATCACTCTGATCCAGATCATCCTGGAAGATATTACCGAGCGCAAACAGAATGAGGAACAATTACGTCTGCAAAGTTCGGCCTTGAATGCGGCCGCTAATTCCATCATGCTCACGGATATTACTGGCAAAATCAAGTGGGTCAACCCGGCATTCAGTAAACTTACCGGATACGCTTTGGAAGAAGCCCTTGAAAAAAATCCGCGTGATCTGATCAAGTCTGACAAACAGGACCAGGCTTTTTATAAGCAGATGTGGGATACCATCCTGTCTGGAAATGTCTGGCATGGCGAGATCATCAACCGCGACAAAGACGGTAATTATTCCATCGAAGAATTGACGATCACTCCGCTCAAAGACGCGGCTGGCGTAATCAATCACTTTATTGCCATCCAGCAGGATATCTCCGAGCGCAAGCAGGCGGAAAAAAACCTGCATGAACGTGAAGAACAATATCGCACGCTGGTCGAACAACTACCAGCCATCGTTTTCATAGACGATGTCAACGATGAAGGCCGCACGATCTACATTAGCCCTCAGATCGAGACAATATTGGGATTCACACCGCAGCAATGGCAGAAGGAATCGCCCGGCCTTTGGGTCAAACAAGTCCATCCAGATGATCTTGAGCGGGTCCATGCGGGATACATGCGCTGTTTTCAGTATGGGGAACCTTATAACGCGGAATATCGAATTAGCGCATCCGATGGACGCATGTTGTGGTTCTACGATCAAGCAGTCATGCTGCGCAATGAAAATGACAAACCGCACTTAATTCATGGCGTGATGTACGACATCACCGAGCGCAAACAGGCAGAGGAGATCACCCGTCAGCAGGGCGAGCAGCTGCGGTTGTTGTATGAAGCGAGTCAGCGTTTGAATCGCACGCTGGACCCGAATGAGATCTATCAAGCGGTCTGCGATTTCATGTCCACTGTCGCTTCCAACGATGGTTTGTTCATTTCAGGTTTTGACCCTGAATCGCAATTGATCACCTGCCGCGCCTACTGGATGGAAGGGAAATGGCTGGATGTCAGCCCCTTCCCATCCATTCCGCTTGAAGAGGAAGGGAGAGGCACGCAAAGCAGGGTCATACGTTCAGGCCAATCCATGCTGATCAATGATTATCAGAAGTTCCTGAAAACAGCTTCAAAGATTTACCAGGTTGACAGTGAGACGAATAAATTTGCCAACGAAGTTTCGCCAGATAAAGATGTCACGCGCTCGGCATTGATTGTCCCGCTCAAGAACGGGGATACGGTGATCGGAGTGATCCAGGTTGTGAGTTACCGCCTGAATGCCTACACTGAAAACCAATTGAAACTGCTGGAATCACTGGCCTTGCACATTGTCTCTGCCGAGAAAAATGCGCTGCTCTATACTCAGATGCAGGTTGAATTGAACGAGCGCAGGCAGGTGGAAGAATCTCTGCGTGACCGCGAAGAGCAATATCGCACTCTGGTCGAACAGGTCCCGGCCGTTGTCTATATTGATGATGCAGCAACAGAACCCGGTCGGACAATATACATCAGCCCCCAGATCGAGAATATTTTGGGATTCACAGTGGATGAATGGCGGCAGGGTGACCTCGACAGTTGGCTTGCTCGCATTCACCCGGACGACTCCCAGCAGACACTGGCTGAATACTTGCGCTGTTTCAAGGATGGGGAACCGATAGACTCGGAATATCGTATGATCGCTGCGGATGGCCGCTGCTTGTGGATCCGCGATCAGGCTGTCAGGCTGGGTGATGAAAGCGGTAAACCACGTTTCATCCACGGCATCATGTACGATATCACCCAGCGCAAGTGGGCGGATGAAGCCATCCATCAGCGTGTGGTGGAATTGGAATTGTTATATGAAAGCGGCCTGGCCTTCATCCAATTGCTTCATCCAAAGGAGATCGCTCAAAAGATCATAAATCTGCTCGAACAAAAAATGGACTGGCATCATACCGCCATCCGCTTGTTTGACCCGCAAACAAAAACGATGCAACTGCTGGCGTTCAATCAACCAGATTTGACCAGCGCCGAAGAGATTGCAGCGATGGAGGAACAACTAAAGGGAAGTGTGAAGCGCTCCGGTCAGGGCTTAAGCGGTTGGGTGATTCAGCATGGACAGACTGTCCGCACTGATGATCTGGCAAATGATGAACGTTATTTTGAAACCATGCCTGGTATGAAGTCCGGCCTGTATGTGCCGATCAAGCTGGGTGAACATGTCATCGGCGCGATCAGCATTGAAAGTGAGAAGCCGGATGCTTTCAACGAGGCAGATGAGCGGTTAACAGAAACACTGGCAAATCAGGCCGCCAGCGCGCTTGAAAACGCGCGCCTTTTCGATGAAACGACCCAGCGCATTATGGAGTTGACTGCGCTGCATCGCACCGGCCAAACCTTACTGGCCGCGCGCCTTAACCCTGAAGAGATCTATGCCGCGGTGCATAAGGCCGTGGCAGAGACGATGCCTTGCGAGGCTTTTGTGATCGTGCTGGATGATGAAGAGCGCGGCGAATATCAAGCTGTTTATTTCTTCGATAAAGGTGAACGCTTCCCCGTGCGGCGGCTTCCTCACGGAAAAGGATTAAGCGGACGCATCATCTCTTCTGGTGAAACACTTTTTATACATGATACGGTCGAAACTCCGATGGAGGCAACTCATTTTGGTTCAATGGAATCGACACGCTCGATCCTGGCTGTTCCCCTGCGCAGGGGAGATAAGATCATTGGTATGCTTTCGACTCAATCCTATCAGCCGCGCGTTTTTGGCGAACCTCAACGGGTGATGTTGGAAACCATTGCCGCCCAACTTTCCTCCGCCCTGGATAATGCGACGCTATATCAGCAGACCCAAGCGCGCATCAACGAATTGGAAACCCTGCATACCATTTCCACTTCCCTGCGTACCATTCAAACGGTTGATAAAGCGCTTTCAACCTTACTGGATAATGCTCTGGTTACATTGGAGACAACTGCGGGATCGATGCTGCTCTATGACCCGCCCAGCAATGAATTACGTCATATCGTTGCCAGAGGCTGGTTTACAGAATTGGCTCAGACACCGATCAAGGTCGGTGAGGGCGTGGCAGGCACAGTTTTTGCAAGCGGAGAGGCATACTATTCTGTTGAGTTTATCCGCGATGCTTTACCCCATGCTTCCGCGCGGAGCAAAATCCCGGCTGGTTGGGGCGGGGTTTGTCTTCCGATCCGCACATCCACAGAAATCATCGGCGTCTTGTTCGTTTCTGTCCAGTTACCCAGTCAGATCAGCTCTCAGCAAATCAAGTTACTCGAGTCACTGGTTGAAATGGCCGGCGCCGCTGTGCATCGGATGCGTTTATATAATGAAACTGCGCACCGCGCCGAGGAGTTTGCATCCCTTTATCAGACGAGCAAGGCGCTTTCTGCTGAATACAACCTGGATTCACTGCTTGGGGTGATCGTAAACAGCGCGAGGGAGATGCTGAATGCGTCTACGAGTGGTATGTATCTTTACCATGCGGAGAGTCAGGAATTGGAATTAAAGATGGATACCGAACCTTCCATATCTCTTGGAACACGTCTGCAACTTGGCGAAGGTGTGGCGGGCAAAGTGGCGCAAACCCGCCAGCCATTGCGAATAGAGGATTATTCAACCTGGGAAAGCCGTTCGCCAAAATACGATAATCTTCTCATTCACGCGGTGCTCGAAGTCCCGATGCTGTATGCGGGTGAGTTGATCGGTGTATTGACTGCCGACGAGACCGGTGACTCAAGTAGAAAATTTACCGAGGCAGATGAACACCTGCTTTCGCTCTTTGCATCACAGGCGGCGGGAGCCATCAACTCGGCGCGTCATCGTGCAGATACCATTCGTTACGCCGAGAGATTGGAGCAGCGCGTTTTGGAACGCACTGCCGAGATCGAATCCACACGCCAGCGGTTGGACCTTGCCGCCAGCGCGGGCGGCATCGGTGTGTGGGAGATCGGCTTAAAAGAATTTAGAGTCTTTTGGGATGACCGGATGTATGTTATCCATGGTATTGAACCAGCAGAATTTGATAACTCGCTCGGTACCTGGATGCAAATGATCTACTCGGAAGACCTGGCGTATGTACAGGAACAATTTCAGGCTGCCCTGCAAAATACGGGAAGATTCTATGTCGAGCATCGCATTGTTCATCCAGACGGATCTCTGCGCTATATTTCCTCAAACGCCATTGTTCTTTATGATGGGGAGCATATTCCTGAGCGCATGATCGGCGTCAACATGGATATAACAGAACAGAAACGCGCTGAAAATGAAATTCACCTTGCCAACCTTGAAATGGGACGCGCCATGCGCACCAAGGATGAATTCCTTGCAAACATGAGCCATGAATTGCGGACTCCGCTTAACTCCATCCTTGGTATTTCGGAAAGTCTGGAAGAGCAGATCGTTGGGAATCTCAATGAAAAACAGCTCCGCTATATTGGCATCGTCAAGGAAAGCGGTCGCCATCTGTTGGAACTCATCAACGACATCCTTGATATTTCCAAGATCGAGGCCGGCAGAATGGAGCTTGAACTTCACAATGTTTCTGTTGAAAAACTTTGCCAATCCAGCCTGCGCATGGTCAAGGAACTGGCGCAGAAAAAGAACTTGAGAGTTTCGTTTGAAGTTATAGGGTCTGTGGAAGTTGTCTTGGGCGACGAGCGGCGGCTGAAGCAATCCCTTGTGAACCTGCTGAGTAACGCGGTCAAATTCACGCCTTCCGAAAGCCATATTGGTCTGGAAGTGTGCGGCCATCCACAGGAGAATGAAGTCACCTTCACCGTTTGGGATAAAGGGGTGGGCATCGCCAAAGAGGATATCCAATATCTGTTCAAGCCTTTCGTTCAATTGGATTCTGGCCTGACGCGTGAGTATCAGGGAACAGGTCTTGGGCTTGCGCTTGTTTCCCAGATGATGCGTTTGCATGGCGGGCGTATCGATTTGGAAAGCGAGGTTGGAGAGGGTAGTCGGTTTACGATCACACTGCCCTGGCTGCCGGAACAGCAAAATCTACGGACGAAATCCACAAGCGAATTGCCGCGCCCCATGCTAAGGTCCGATGAGAAGCGCAGCGGCAAGGTCTTGCTTGTCGAGGATACGGAAGTGATCAGCTCCCTCATGAATGAATATCTGCTATATAAGGGATATCAAGTATTCATAGCGCGAAATGGCATGGAGGGTTTCCTGCTTGCCAAACAGGAAATCCCCGATCTTATCCTCATGGATGTCATGATGCCTGTCATGGATGGCCTGGAATCCACCAGGCTTATCCGTGAAATTGACCTTTTGAAGAATACCCCGATCGTCGCCTTGACAGCGCTTGCAATGCCCGGAGACCGCGAGCGTTGTTTTGCCGCCGGCATGACTGACTATTTGAGCAAACCCATTCGGATTCAGGAACTGGCTGATATGATCCAAAAGCATTTAATAAGTAAAGGCTAAGCGCCCATGACCAGTAAAATATTGATCGTGGATGATGATCCGCTTGCCTTTATCGCATTGGAATCGATTTTTGAAGGCCAACCGTACCAGTTAATTCACGCTCAAAACGGCCCGGCTGCGCTGGAAAAAGCCACCGAGATCATGCCTGACCTGATCCTGCTGGATGTGATGATGCCCGACATGGATGGCTTTGAAATTTGCCGCCGCATCCGTTCCACGCCGAAACTTGCCGAAGTCCCGATCATCATTCTCACCGCTTTGGATGACCGCTCTTCACGCCTGATTGGCATTGAAGCCGGTGCCGATGATTTCATCTCAAAACCGGCCGACAGGCAGGAACTTCGTTTACGAGTACATACCATCCTGCGCTTGAATCGTTACCGCACCCTGCACACCCAACGGGAGAATCTGCGTCAAATGGCCGGCCATGTGATCCGCGCCCAGGAGGATGAACGCAGGCGGCTTTCACGCGAAATACATGATGACCTTGGACAGGCTTTGATCGCGCACGTTCTCAGTTTACGCAGCCTGCAATTGGAGATCCCCCTGCAGAACGAATTGCTAAAAAAAAGGCTGGATGATCTGATTGCAGACACCAATGAGACGATCAATAAAATGCGCCAGATCGCGCAGGATATTCGTCCGGCAATGCTGGATACACTTGGCTTATGCACTGCGTTGAAAACATACAGCCGCGAATTCAGTTTACGCACAAGTCTGCCGGTGGTTTTCGAGTCTGACCTGGAAATCCCGGAAGTATCTGATATCTATTCCATTACACTGTATCGTATATTGCAGGAGGCGCTTACAAATGTATACAAACACTCAATGGCAAATCAGGTGTGGGTGGAATTGACCGTCGACGAACGGAACCTCGTCCTGATCATACAGGATAATGGAGTTGGGTTCCCGCCTGAGTCCAGACAGAAAT
Organism: Anaerolineales bacterium; assembly: GCA_013140605.1. Classification (GTDB taxonomy): domain Bacteria; phylum Chloroflexota; class Anaerolineae; order Anaerolineales; family Villigracilaceae; genus Villigracilis. The sequence goes on along the minus strand of JABFSL010000132.1, from coordinate 7,818 downwards.
TTCCCAATGACGGCATCGGGATGATCGGCATGCAGGAACGCATGACCCTTGTAGGCGGGCAATTATTGATAAAATCGTCCCAGTCGAAAGGGACCATCATCTCTGCCCATTTGCCATTGGATGAATATTTACAAACTAGGGAGTAGTTATGATTCGCATTCTGCTGGTTGAAGATCATGCCATGGTGCGCGCGGGCCTGCGCGCCTTGCTTGAGCGTGCGGAGGATATTAAGATCATAGGCGAAGCCTCCAATGGGCAGGAGGCGATTGAGATGTCCCTTGCGCTTAAGCCTGATATGCTCGTTATGGATATCATGATGCCGCGCCTGAATGGGATTCAGGCGGCTGAACAACTGCGCGCCTTGAAATTACCGGCCAGTATTCTGTTGCTATCCATGTATTCAGATGAAGGCTTGATCCATCAGGCCATGCACAGCGGAGTAAAAGGCTTTGTGTTGAAGACTTCAGTTTCCGAGGAATTGCTGCAGGCGATCCATGCAGTTGCGCGGGGTGAAACTTTTCTAAGCAAATCGGTCTCTTCCATCGTAATGGATCGTGTCACGCGTCCACGCGCCATGCAGACCGATAATCCGCTTGACAGCCTTTCCCCCCGCGAGAAGGAGATCATGCAGTTGATCGCTGAAGAACATACCAGCGGTGAGATCGGAAGGATCCTGGTTATCAGTGAAAAGACAGTTGAAAAACACCGCGCCAACTTGATGGATAAATTACATGTGCGCAATCTTGCGGGACTGGTGCGGCTGGCCATCAAGTATGGATTAATCGATAAGGATCTGTAAGGGGAATGGGGAGTTCCCTGTATGGCAATTATCACAGCATCGAAATATACTTTTCAAGATCAAGGAGCGATTATGTCCAGTACAATTTTGATCGTAGATGATGAACCCGGGGGGAGATATACCCTTGAATCCATTTTGGAGGAACAGGGATACCAAATAGAAATGGCGGAGAGCGGGCTGGAAGCGATTGAGAAAGCCCATCAATTTTTGCCGGATGTGATCCTGTTGGATGTGATGATGCCGGGCATGGACGGGTTTGAAGTATGCCAGCATATTCGAAAAGACCCAATTCTTGCTGAAATCCCCATTATCATGCTGACAGCATTGGATGATCGAAAATCCTTTTTACACGGTTTGGAATCCGGGGCGGATGATTACATTACCAAGCCCTATGACCGTTACGAACTGCGCGCCCGCCTGTTGGGCATCACACGCCTCAACCGTTATAAAAAATTGCTGGATGAACGCGCCCATATCGAGCAGGCCCATGTGCAGTTATTGGAAGCCTATGATGCCACGCTTGCAGGCTGGTCGCACGCCCTCGACCTGCGCGATAAGGAAACCGAGGGTCATTCCCAGCGCGTGACTGATCTGGCGGAAAAACTTGCCCGCATGGAAGGCATCAGCGAGAGTGACCTGGTCTTTATGCGGCGCGGCGCGCTTTTACATGATATCGGGAAACTCGGCGTGCCTGATTCCATTTTGCTCAAACCCGATAAGTTAACCGATAAAGAATGGGTCATCATGCGCAAGCATCCGCAATATGCCCATGACATGATCAACCCAATCGAATATCTGCGCCCATCTCTGGACATTCCCTACTGTCACCACGAAAAATGGGATGGCACCGGCTACCCGCGCGGATTGAAAGGCGAAGAGATTCCACTAACGGCGCGCATATTTGCCGTCACCGATGTGTGGGATGCGCTTATATCTGACCGCCCCTACCGTCCCGCGTGGGATGAACAGAAAGCGCTGGAGTATATCCGTGAACAATCCGGTAAACATTTCGACCCACATGTCGTGGAACTTTTTAATCAGCTGATGTCAGAGAAGGAATAAACCTTTTGCATGGGTGAGTTAAAAGAAACATAATTCCTCCCAAATTTAAGCCAGCCGCGGATTACACCGATTTTCACGGATAAGTTCAATAAATCCGTGCCAATTCGTGAAATCCGCGGCTGATTATTTTTGACACTTTGGTTTAAAAAAATAAACTGACCCTATTCAAACTCAAATGTTGGCATACCCGCTGTATTTGTCTCAACCTTGAACAACCCGCCGGAGAGCGGATATTTTTTTAAGTCCGCTTCGCTCATATTTTTTCGCGCAGAAGTGATATATAGCTCGTTCATGTCTTTGCCGCCAAACACGCAGGATGATGTATGCAAGGCGGGTACGGGAATCTGCTCCAGCAATTCGCCAGTATTGGGATTCCATTTTGTCACTTGAGCGCCGCCCCAGATCGCGATCCATAAATTGCCGTCCGTGTCAGAGGTCATGCCGTCGGGCCAGCCAAGGGATTCGGGGATATGGATAGCAACACGCGGATTCGCGATTTGACCCGAAGATAAGTCATAATCAAATGCCTTGATTTCCCGCGTGGGTGTGTCAATGTAGTAAAAAGTTTTATGGTCAACGCTCCACGCGAGGCCGTTGGAGATGGTGATACCATCAAGCAAGTGTGTGATGTTTTTCCCATCAAATGAATACAATGCGCCGTTCGGGTCCTTCTCGTTGATGTCCATTGTGCCGGCCAGGAAACGGCCAGCGGGATCACATTTTCCGTCGTTGAGGCGGTTGGTGGGGAGTTCAGAATCCAAAGAGGCGAGAACTGTCAATTGGACGGAATCAGGCCTGCCCTGAGTTTGATCGAAGGGATTCAGGTCCGCGAAGCTGAGGCGCGTGCCCACGAGTAGATTCCCATTTTTGCGCGGGGCAATGCAACAGACAAGATCATCCAGTTGAGCAAGGATTCGAGTACCGGCATAAATCCTTTTTTCAAGAATATCCAGCCAGTAAAGCGTTTGTGTTTTTGAATCCCATGCGGGGCCTTCACCCAATATGGCTTTTGCATCGAGAATTAATTCAGCCTGCACTTTAAAGCCAGTCCCGTTTGTAGAAGATAAACGCAGCGATGATAGTTGATGACAGGGCAATTCCAAATACAACCAGGAACGCGTATGGATTTTTGTCTGTTAAAGGTAACATTACGTTCATTCCGAAGAACCCCGCGACCGTGCCTGGCAAACTGACGACAATCGTGAGCGCGGCCAGCGCCTTCATTACGCCATTAAGATTGTTGGAGATGATGGACGCGAAGGCATCCATCATGCCTGAAAGAATTTCGGTGGCGATGCTGGTCATTTGGATGGCCTGCTGATTTTCGGTGAGCACATCTTCAAGCAGGTCCTGATCTTCTTCGTAATAATTGAAGAGCTGTGTTCTTTGGACGCGTTCCATCATCACTTCATTGGAGGTAAGCGCGGTGGAAAAATAGGTCAGGCATTTTTGATATTTGAGCAGTTCCAGCACTTCGCGGTTGTGCGTGGACTTTTGCAATTTATCTTCCACGATTTCAGTTGCACGGTTGATCTCACGCAATAAATTCAAATAACGTGCCGAAGTTTCAAGGAAGATGTAAAGAGCAAGGCGGTAGCGCTTGCCGGTTTTCAACAAGCGGTATTTTCCATTTGCCAGTACTTTGAAAACATCGCTATCATAACGGCAAACGGTAATGATCTTATTCCCCAGGATCATGATGCCAAGCGGAACGGTATTATAGGGAACATCGCTGTCAGGTTGATACATGGGGATGCGAAGCAGGATGAAGGTGTAATCATCATCGCGTTCCATGCGTGCCATTTCATCCTGGTCGAGGGAATAATTAATATAGTCCATATCCATCCCCCAGTTCACCAGTTTTTCCATCTCTTCAGGCGTCGGGTCCACCACATTGACCCATGCGCCGTTCGCGATCAGTTCGATTTTTTCGAGCCCCTGCTCTGTGGTTTTGTAAATGCTTAGCATGTCTGCCTCCTTGCGTGAATTGACATCACGCAGGGGCGCAGGCGCGCTTACGTGACGTTTGAAATTAAATTAAACATGTGCCGCCCACTCGTACTGGGCGGGTTATTATCAGAAGAACTAAGGTCGCTCTCGTCCGTTGTATACATGGTTTCCTTGCCGATATGGCTTAAGTATTTTACGCCCATTGAATGAATTGCACAACCGTATTTAAAAATCAGATTTGCGCGCGTGGACAACAAAGACCCGATGTTGGATATTTAATACGGGATGTGAATCCGCCTCTTTCCCAGCCGCTGCCTGTTCATGCGCTTCAAGCAGTGACTTTAACTCCGAGTCGAATCCATCCACCTCCGCATCTGACAGACTTGCTCCCACCCCCGCGCTTGCGCTGATGCGTTTTCTCCACGCTTCCGCTGTGTAGGGGACGTCCACGTCAAAGGAAAAAGTTTTAATATCGGCAAAGCCCGCCTCGCTGAGATCACGCAGCCAGTCTGGGTGCATTCCTGTTTTGTTCCCAAACCTTTCATACCATTTGGGATTGTATTTTTGAATCAGCTTTTCAGTCATATCTGCCACATTTCCAGTGAGAGGAATCCAGTCAAAATGTGGAATCAAAACTCGCCCATTGGGTTTCAGAATTCTCATCACCTCAGCCGCCGCGCGTGGGCGGTCAAACCAGTGCCAGCATTGTCCCGCCGAAACAACATCAAATATTGAATCGGGCAGGCCTGTTTCTTCGGCTGGAGCGGCGCGGAATTCAACCTTCAACCCGTCTTGTCTGCTGAGTTCACGCGCCTGCTCAAGCATCGCCTCGGAAATATCCATGCCGAGCGCCTTACATCCACGTGAAGCGAATCCGCGCGCCAATGTGCCAGTGCCCGTGCCAAGGTCCACGAGAGAATCGCCTGCCTCGACGATTCCCTCCCCGAATACCCGTTCAAAGAACGCATCTGGGAATCCCGCGCGATATTGGGCATAGTCATTTGCTGTCAGACCGAAATCTATATTCATAATTTTTAATGGATGCGGTTCATATGGGCAAGAGCGTGAAATAACGCGGCAACCTGCAAGCCGTGCAGGAATTCTCCGCGCTTGGTCATGGCAATCAATTCATCCAATGGGATAAGATGCACTTCAATATCCTCGGCTTCATCGAATTTTTGGATGTCTGTTTTTTCGACATCGTAAGCCAAAAACGCGTACATAATATTGCTTTGATTGGCAGGGTTTGGATAAAACTCTCCAACCTTGATCAAATTGGAAGTTGTGTAACCCGTTTCTTCAGACAGTTCGCGCCGCACTCCTTCCAACGGATCTTCACCATCTTCCACCACACCGCCAGGGAATTCCCAGAAGACATCTTGTGCGCCGTGACGATATTGCCTGATCAAAACAACTTCCTGATCCTTGGTCAGAGCAAGGACAACCGCCCAGGTGCGGAATTCCATCACCATTGGCTCGAACAATTTTCCGTTTGGCAGTTCGCACCGGTCAACGCGAATTCTCGGGCGGATATAATTTGATTCCAGAATTTTCCAGGGTTTAATAGACATTGTATACTTTTCCTCTCCATTTCATGATTGCGCGTTTTCCTGCAAAGATTCTCCAACCCCTCCATTATAATTTCCCCATGCCCATAACAACAAATTCCGTCCGCACGTATTACGACCAGAACACAAATCTGTTTCTCAAATTTAGTAGTTCCACTAAAGCGCAAAACATCCACCGCACCTTATGGACAGACGGCGCGCAGACTCTTGACGATGCGCTCAATGTATCCAATGCGCGTATCTTCAGGGAAATAGAATCTGCTGCCCAAACACAAGCACACATCGCAGACCTCGGATGCGGAGTTGGTGCGAGTCTGTTTTATATTTATCCGCGTTTGCAAGACCCCGCGCCCGCGCTCGGTTTGACTCTCAGCCCTGTGCAGGCAAAACTGGCGCGCGGTTCAGCCGAACAATTAAACCTGCAAGACAAAATCCTATTCGCCGAAGGTGACTTTACCTCCGTGCCGCTCGCGAATCAATTGGATGCTGTTTATTCAGTCGAAGCGGTTTGTCATGCGGTGGACCCTGAAAAATATTTTAGCGAAGCCAGCCGTTTATTGCGCAGCGGAGGAAAACTTATCCTTGTGGATGATTATCAAACGCCGCGTTCTCTATCGCAAAATGAAACCAAATGGCTAAAGGCCTACATTGATGGTTGGTACGTCCCCGGTGTGCGGACGGTGGAGCAGGTAACCACATGGGCTGAAAAATATAATTTGCGTTTGGTCAGAAACGATGAACTCACACCGCATTTACGTTTACGCAACCTACCCGATCTTCTTGCGCGCATGATCCTTTTTATTGGTAATCTTCTGCCGATCAAACACGCGATCCTGCCGTCCATGCTGGGAAGCATGGCTTTACAGCAATGTCTGCATATGGGAATTGTTGAGTATCGGTTTTTGGTGTTTGAGAAAACGGACGATGGACAATAGACCGTAGACCGTGGAAACCACCGTTCATCGTCAACAGTCCACGGTCATGCACTTATGAAAACAATCACACTCCTCACCAGTGGCACGCGCGGCGATGTGACTCCGTACATTGCGCTTGGCCTCGGCTTGCGTGACGCGGGATTTAACGTCCGCATTGCCGCACCAGCGGGATTTGCGAATCTCATTCAGGGTAGGGGTGAGGTTTCCTCGCCCCTGACTTTCGCACCCTTCGAAGGCAACCCCACAGACTTAATGATCGAGCAGGGCGACTTCACGCCCTTCACCATCGGCACGAATCCCATTCGTTCCATTCGCGCAACACAAAACTTTCTGCGCAAGGCCCGTCCGCTGTATGCGCGCATGTTACACACCGCCGCCGAAGCCTGCCGCGGTTCGGACGTTCTCATCCACGGCCTGCCCACGATTTGGGGTGCGCACATCGCCGATGGCTTGCGCATCCCTGCTGTCCGCGCAGTATTGCAGCCACTCACGCCCACCCGCAGCTTTCCGTCCACACTTTTACCTTTTCGCTTTTCTCTTTTGGGGATCGGGAATTGGTTCTCGCATTGGGCTGTGACTCAAGCCCTCTGGCTTTCATGGCGCTCCGAGATCAACCACGCGCGTCACGCGGACTTTGGCCTGCCACCTGCCCAATGGACAGATCCTTCGCTCCAGGCATTTTCCCGCCAGCCTCTCACGTTGAATGGATTCAGTGAACAGATTGTCCCCCGTCCGCAGGATTGGAATGAGAAGCAAGTCATTACAGGTTATTGGCGAGACTCTGGAGTTAGGCAGCTTGCTGCCGAAATTCCCGAACAGCAAGCTGTTCGACTCCAGAGATTTATTGATTCATCCCCCAACACTATCGCCATCGGATTTGGCAGTCCTGGTACGCAGGGGTATTTGTCCATGCTCGAAGAAGCCTTGAACATCGCCAACGCTCAAGCGGTGTTGACTCTCCCTGCCAAATGGCACGGGGAAATTAGATCAAAAAATATTTTTCCGATTGAGTATGCGCCGCATGACTGGCTGTATCGTCACGTGCAGGTCGCGGCGCATCACGGCGGGGCAGGGACAACATCCGCGAGTCTTCATGCAGGGATTCCCAGCATTACGATGCCTTTGGCTATTGATCAATTCTTCTGGGGTGAGCGGATTTATAAAATTGGAGTTGGACCCAAACCGATTCCGCAGCGGGAGTTGTCCGCAGAAAAACTGGCGAATGCAATTCAAGAATCTCTACACAACAACGACATGCGCGCGAAGGCAAAAACCGTCAGCGCAAGATTGAATGCAGAAAATGGGATTCAGGCTGCGGTGAGGGTGATGCGAAAACTGTTGTAGGATGTGGTCCACTTTTAGCGGTGGAAAATGCTAATTAGGGGCTTATGCTAAATCGGGAAAGCCAAAGCCTTGATTTGGAGGAAGGCAGGCTTGCCGAGTAAACGATTAATGTAAACGCACAAGGTATGTGCAGCGAGTTTGGTGTAGAGGCGAGTGCATA
>JABFSL010000010.1 GCA_013140605.1 Anaerolineales bacterium | reverse complement strand
TCCAATTCCATCGTCAAACGGGACTGTCCCACTGAAAGCGAAAAGAGACGAAATGGTTCCATCTTTTCGATCTTTACACTCCAGCCGTCGCCCTTAATCAAATCCTCGCCATGCAGTGTGCCGCCAAGCTCCTGCAAATATTCCTTGAGCAAATAATAAGGAATACCACGCATTTCGTGGACGATAATCCGCATGAAACTAGCCGCCGCCCACTGGCGGGAAGATGTCCACCTTGTCGTCGGGCTGAATGATCGTATCGAATTTCTCAGGCAGGTACACCGCCTCACGCCCATTGATGAAGAATTTCATGTGAGGATAGAACTGGTCGTTCTCATCCAACAATTCCTTGCGCATGGCAGGATAGTCCTTCACAAACATAAACACCAATTGAATGGCAGTTGTGTTCGGTGGAAGTCTCAACTCCACAGTTTTCTGCCCCACAATTGGGCGCAGCGTAGCATAGAAATTAACTTTCATGATCGTCTCTTCCATTTTTCTATACCTCCAATCCTCTAAAGAAATCCTTTAGTTTATAATTTTACCGTTAAGGTCACTCTTTAGAAGATATTTTATCAATCCACCTTACGCAGCCAGCCATGATTCCCTGAGCGAAGCGAAGGGTCTCTGAGATAATCCTAGTGATTCTTCGCCGCAAAGCGGCTCAGAATGACATTGCCCGAGTAAGTCATAAAACAAAAAGCTCGGATCATAAATCCGAGCTTTTATATGCGGGAATGATTTCACGGGCATTGGATAATGCCCTGCGCCCACAGGCATCCGCCGCAGACAGGGGCGATGTCATTGCCGAGGCAGTCTTCCACGTTGGTTTCGGAGAGGTCGCATCCGCCGCAGAAAGTGCATGGGGCGAAGCCGAAGTTGTGAAGGCGTTCGCGATATGCCAGATAATCGGAATCAAGCCACAGGTCAGAAAGGAGGCGCTGGTTTACATTCCCAATGATATGCTTTTTGGAGAGGCGCGGCTTGTTGTGCAGATAACTCATGTGAGTGTGCATCAACGGCCAGCAGGGACTGACATCCCCCGTCCACGCAATGGACATGGTGCCGTTCTCGACGAAGTTGCAGACATCGTTTGCGCCGCCCCAGTTATTGCCCGCGTAACTGATGTTCAAGCCGCTATTGAAAACTTCAAAGAGCGCGTCACGAGTATTTTCATCAAAGTCCATTTTGGGCAGACTGAGGCTCGGAAGATGCGGAGCCTGCAAATATGCGATGTCGCGCGTGGTGCGGGTATAAAGGCGGTCGGCTTGCATATCTTCGGTGGCGGGTTGGAGATTGCTGACAGAGAAATATTTGGCGCGCAGGGACTTTCCGATTTTGATGACATTGGGCAGGTCGGAAATATTGCGCTTCATCGCCACAAATGCAATGCCGATCTCTGGCGAGGGATAATGACCGGCGGCGCGCATTTTTACAAAACGCTCAAGGTTGTTGATGATGGTGGGAAGTTCCGCGCCGAGACGCACATCTGCGTAAGTCTCCGGCGTTGCGCCATCGATGGAAACCCAGAGCACATCCAAGCCTGTGTCAATTAATTCGCGCGATTTCTTTTCGGTGAGGATCGTGCCATTGGTGATGAGCTCGACTTTTACACCAAGTTCCTTAACGCGTCGAATCCATTCGATTGTTTTAGGATGAAAGAGCGGTTCGCCGATTCCGCCAAAATACACGCTGGGAATCGGGTCCATTTGCTTGAGGCCGTTGAAGATGCTCTCAAAAGTTTCATCAGTCATACGTCCCATGGGTTGATCCCACGCATTGCGGAAGCAGGTGATGCAATCGAGGTTACAAGCCACCGTCGGTTCGATGTAAACCTTCGTGAGGTGAGTGATTGGACGGTGCATGCGGACAAAGTTATGTCCTTCGTCGAGGCGGACTTTCGAGCCAGGAATCAGCCCGTATTGCTGAGCAACTTCGGGCGGAAGAATGAGGCGTCCATTTTCGTCCACTTCTGCCCAAGCGGTTGTCGATTTTTGTGAGAAAACTTCCATTCGTGCTCCTTACTGCCAATACCGTAATAATTAATACATATCATATCCACTTTAGCCAAAAAGGGCTATGACAAAAGTTACAATTTTATAAATACAAACGGCTTAAAGTTGGATGATGTTATAATTTTTTTACTTACCATTTTCAAGGAGTTTTTCAGTGACTGATTCCCGCATTTCCAAATTTGCCGAAATATTAGTGCAACATTCCGCGCGTGTAGTGTCCAGTGACCGTATCCTGCTGGAGGGCACAACTGCGGCTGAACCGTTATTACGCGAATTATATATTCAGATTTTAGAAAAGGGCGGCATCCCGCATTTGATGATGGCCCTGCCCGGCACGATGCCTTTCAGTCAGGACGAAATGTTCCTAACCTATGCCAAAGACACACAGTTGGATTTTGTGCCGACTTTTTATAAACTGGCCTACGAACAATTTGAAGGCCGCATCCGTATTCACTCCGCCACCAATACACGCGGCACAACGAACATTGACCCCGCTAAAATTCAGCGTCGCGGCAAGGCCACATCGGTCATCACAGAAGCGCAATTTCGCCGGGGAGCAGACGGCTCGTTCAAATGGGTCACAACCCTTTTCCCCACTGAGGCCTATGCCCAGGATGCCAGCATGAGTTTGAAGGAATATGAAGATTTCGTGTTTGGCGCTGTCCATGCCAATGAAGCTGACCCGATCGCATTTTGGAAAAGCGTGGAAATCAAACAACAATCAGCGGTGGATTTTATGAAAGGCAAGAATCAAGTTATTCTGCGCGGACCCAATGTAGACCTCACGCTTTCGGTGAAGGGCCGTACCTTCATGAATTCATTCGGCACATTCAACATGCCTGATGGTGAAATTTACACTGGCCCTGTGGAAGATTCGGTCAATGGCTGGGTGAAGTTCACGTACCCTGCCAACTATGGTGGCACAAGCGTGGAAGGCGCAGAGTTGACCTTCTCAAATGGCCGCGTGACAACCGCCAAGGCCGATAAGAATCAAGATTTCCTGCTCAAGACATTGGACAGCGATGCAGGCTCACGCTCATTAGGCGAATTTGCCATCGGCACCAATTTTGACATCCAACAGTTTACAGGCAATATTTTATTCGATGAAAAGATTGGCGGCTCCTTCCACATGGCGCTCGGAGCGGGCTACCCGGAAACTGGTTCTAAAAACAAGAGTGCGATCCATTGGGACATGATCTGCGACATGCGCAAAGATTCCGAGATCCTTGTAGATGGTGAATTATTCTATAAGGATGGGCAGTTCGTGTTTGAAAAATAGTTGAAAGGTTGGCGGGTTTAAAAGTTTGAAGGTTGAGGCGTTATCCCTCAGCCTTCTTTTTAATCATATTGCAATTCCTCATGATTCTTGCAATTCTCATTCCAACCCCATATAATGAACAAATGAATATGCAACCCAAAAGACAGGTTTTTCAAAATATCGTGCGCTGGCTCGTGCCGGTTGCAGCCATCCTTGCATTTGCGGCATGGATGTATATTGCCCCCGAAGGCGCGCTCGGCAAACTGGATGCCATCGGTTACGCCGTCTGTCATCGTATTGATGCGCGTTCCTTTCACATCGGTGACCGTCAACTTCCATTGTGCGCGCGGTGCACAGGTGAATTCTATGCGGCGGGCATCGCGCTGATCTTTCAAGGTTTCATCAGCGGCAAGCGCAGCAGACTTCCCTCACGCGGAATTATCGCAGTGCTTGTTCTGTTTTTCCTCGCTTTTGGCATTGACGGAAGCAACTCCTATCTTTATTTACTTAAACAAACTTCAGAAGGCGCGCTCAGCCAAATTCCCAACCTTTATATTCCAAACAATACACTGCGGTTATTCACAGGCAGCGGCATGGGCATTGCGCTCGCAGCGGTTTTATTTCCAATCGTCAATCAAACGCTGTGGCGCGAACAGGATGACCGCCCAGCTTTGGAATGGAAATCTTTCGGTATTCTCATTGGTTTAACGATCATATTAAACCTGCTGATTCTCACAGACAGCCTTTTTGTCTTGTATCCAATTGCCTATCTCAGCGCACTGGGCACCCTGTCATTACTTGTGATCGTCTTCGCCATCTTATGGATCATGATCATGCGGGAGGATAACACCTTCACATCGGCACGTCAGTTGATCCTGCCATTCGCATCAGGCCTGACCCTGGCACTGCTCATGATCCTCAGCATTGACCTGCTCCGCTTGCAGTTTACAGGCACATGGAGCGGGTTTCCCGGGTTAACGGGATAAAAGGAGATAAAAATGGAAATGTTACTCGGCGTTTTTTCCGCATTTGGACTTTCCGCCAGCGCAGGATTGAATGCGTACATCCCGCTGCTGGTTGTGGGTGTGATCGCGCATTATTTTCCCAACACGCTCGCGCTCAACACGCCCTGGGATCTGATCGCCAACCCGTGGATATTGATCCTGCTTGGCATACTGGTCATCATCGAAATGCTCGCGGATAAAGTCCCCGCCGTCAATCACATCAACGATCTGATTCAAACAGTTGTCCGCCCGGCAGCGGGAGCAATTGCCTTCGCGGCCAGCGCAAAAGTGGTTACAGACATAAATCCCATTCTCGCACTGGCATGTGGACTGCTCGTGGCTGGGAGCGTTCATGCGGTCAAGGCTGTGGCGGTTCGCCCCGCAGTGACTGCTACAACAGCAGGCGCGGGAAATATACCCGTCAGTATTGCAGAGGATGTAGTGGCATTCATCACCTCGGTGGCCGCAATCATCATTCCGCTGGTAATGGGAATCATTCTTCTCGTCATTTTTTCACTAGTACTTTCGTGGTGGTTGCGTCGTACAGACAAGACACAAACTGCCTGATATAATCCGCATATTGAATCATGTGCAAATTGATTTGCGCAACCATTTTTTCCAGGAGATGAAATCATGAACGAAATGCCTGTTTCCCCCGAAGCGCCGAAGAAGAATAACACTGCTCTTATTATCGGCGTCGTTGTCGTTGTTCTGCTTTGCTGCTGCTGCGTGGTAGTTGCTGGCGGCTGGTTCTACGGCGACGCCATCATGCAAGCAATCGGCGGATAACGCAACGCCCACAAAAAATCCTCCGCTTCAACTCGGAGGATTTTTTGTTTTAAGAACCGTTTGCAATTCTCTCAAGCCGTCATAAGCTTTTCGTCTCAACTCGTCATCCAAATTCAACTCATCCAATTCATCTTCGTCCAAAACCGTTTGGTTTCCATTTGCTGAAACCCACAAGTCCAATGCGAGATCAACATATGAAACAAAATCATCTTCAATGATGGCAGGCTTGCCGATGTTGCAATACCAGCCTTTGAAGTGATTATCATCGCAGTCATAAATCTCAAAGATGTTATACCAGCGGTCTGAATAAAATGTCTCCACGAAGCGGTCATTGCGCTTTAGCACAATATCCATAAACGGCATGTCGTCACGATTGAACAACGCCTCCAATGTCACAGCATCTTCTTCGCGACTCAAAACCACCCCTTCATATTGCCACGTCACTTCATCTGCCAGATTTTTTTTCAACACTTTCATGCGAGACATTCTACCTGAACTTTCACGCGGATGATTTGACCGATCTTTGGCGCATCTTTCAAGTGGATGACAAGCCCGCCCTTCGATACGGCTTCGCCACTCAGGTCAGCGCCTCTTAATTTAACCTGAAACTGATCCTGCTTAAATAGCACATCCTCCACTTTGAGTTTTATCTCATCATCCCCCTCCTCTGACTGTTTCAACAACAAAGAAATTTTCTCGCCTTTTGAGTGTTTGTGTCTGCAGCTCAAAGTAAATATGCCAACGTCTGTTTTTATAAAATAGCTCTCGCCGCCGTCCTCGGCGGCGGGGACGCCGCCTTGAGCAGAAGATGAAGTAACTACGCCTTCGATGACATTACCCATACCCAACATTCGCGCCGCCCATGCTGAGTTTGGATTCTTCCATACTTCATCGGGCGTGCCGTCGCGGATAATTTCGCCATCGTGTAAGAGCAGGATACGATCCGCGATGGTGAAAGCCTCGTCCTGGTCGTGGGTGACATAGATCGCGGGAATTTTTGTCTTATGCAAAATAGCGCGGATTTGATTCAACAAATCATCCTTCAAAGATTTATCCAATGCGCCGAGGGGTTCATCGAACATCAAGAGACGCGGCTGGGGTGCGAGGGCGCGGGCGAGTGCTACGCGTTGTTGTTCGCCGCCTGAGAGGTCGGTCACTTTTCGTTTTTCAAAACCTTGTAGATTAACCAAGTCCATCATCTCAGCAACGCGCGAATTTATTTTGGCGGCAGGGATGTTTCTCATCTTCAACCCGAACGCCACATTGTCGAAAATGTTCAGGTGAGGAAAAAGCCCATAGTCTTGAAAGACCAATCCAAAGTCGCGGGCGTGAGGCGGTGTCTGGGCTAGGTCAATCTTGTTAAACAGGATCTGTCCGCTTTCAGGAAACTCCAGACCAGCGATCATCCGCAAAAGAGTGGACTTGCCACTGCCAGATGCGCCAAGCAAGCAGATGGTCTCGCCTCGTGAAACGGAAAATGAAATTCCACGCAGGAGTGGTTTGTTTTCGTAGGATTTGAAGAGGTTGCGAATTTCGAGCATTTTAGAATTCTCCCGAATTGGGCAGGCGCAGTTTTTCAATGGCTAGAATTGCAAGCGTGGTAAGAATCATGAGCAGAGTCGCCATCGCCATCGCCTGACCAAAATTAAGACCGCCAGGTTGGGAAAGAAAACGTTGAATGGCGATGGGAATGGTTGGGTATTCGGGGCGGGTAAGCAAAAGGGTTGCGCCAAACTCGCCAAGCGAAACCGTGAAAGCAAAGGTCGCCGCGCTGAGCGTGGCGCGGGAAAGGATGGGAAAGTCAACAGTTTGCCAGACGCGAAAAGGTGACGCGCCCAAAGTAGACGCAGCTTGACGAAGCCGTTCTGGAATGGATGCCAGCGCGGGTTGAAGCGTGCGAATCACAAAGGGAAGCGCGACGAGCGTGTGCGCAATGGGAACAAACCACGGCGAAGCGAGCGAACGTCCGAAGGAAATGATGAAGCCAAGCCCGAGCATAACCGCCGAAGCGCCGAGTGGAAGCATAATGAGCGGGTCGAGAAACTTTTCAAGGCGGGTCGGTTTGGCGAGCGCATACGCGGCGGGATAACCGAGCGCGAGCGAAAGTAAAACTGTCAGGCTGGCGTATCCAAGTGAGTTGGCGGCGGCTTGAATCGGCGGGACATAAAATAATGATCCGCGCCGATTGATGAAAAGCTCCTGATAGTAATCGGTTGTAAATCCATATTGAACTTCGCCGCGTTGACCACGGTCCGCTTCGAGGCGGGTAAGAGAGCGGATGGGGAGGGAAATGAGTGGAAGAGCGAAAAAAGTAATGAGTAATAAGTAAAAAGTAAGAACGAAGATTCGTTCGCGGATGGTTTTGGGCTTGTGCGTAACCGAAAATCTTGGCGGAGTTTGAGTGGTGACTTGATTGATGGTGCGGGTATAGAGAATGGAAAAGATAAGCGTGAATATAAGTTGAACAATTGACAGTAATGCGGCAAGAGGCAGGTTTGGGAGTTTGAGCACGCGCAAATAAATTTCCACTTCGAGGGTTGAGAAATTTGATCCACCCAATAAAAGAATGACGCCAAAACTGGTGAAGTCGAACATAAAGACGAGTAATGCGGCGGCAAGCAGGGATGGGCGCAAAAGCGGCAGGGTGATATTTTTCCAAACTCGGAATGTATCCGCGCCGAGGGAGCGCGCGGCGGCTTCGAGTTTTGGGTCGAGACGGGATAGAGCGTTGCCTACGATGCGGATGACAATGGTGGTATTGTAGAAGACATGGGCGGATAAGATAAGGATGAAAGGTGAAGGATGAAGGATGAAGAAAGAGAACAAGCCATGATTGCCGACTAGTGCGTTGAAACTTGATGCGACGACTACAGTGGGGAGCATGAAGGGAACGGCAGTTAATGCGCGGAGCAGGGACTTGCCGTGAAAATTGAAACGTGAAAATAAGATCGCTGATGGAATGCCGAGAATAAAAGTTAGGATGGTGGAGAGGATAGCTTGATAAAAGGTAAAACCTAATGTAGACAGGATTAACTGAAAATTCTCTGCGGTGAAAGCAGATGTATTGAAGGCGAGCGTGATGATCCGCGCAAGCGGCTGAAAGAAAAAGACGAGCAGAAAGAGCAGCGGCGCGAGCCAGAGCAGAATGCGATTCAACGGGCGTGACATGGTTTCATTATACGTGCATGGGCTTATAATTTACACATGGTACTTGCCTGAATTGCATAACTGCGGAGCATTAGATATGGCAAAGAAAACTGAAGAACAACCCACAGACTTCACCGAAATTGGCGGCTCCCCCGTGCCGGGACTCACCCTGCGCCACGTCTTGCGTGGGCATACAGGCACAATAACCCGCATCGCCTGGTCGCCAGATGGCAAATACCTTGCATCGCCTTCTGAGGATAAAACTATCTGTATTTGGAATCATGATTTAGGTAAACATGTAGTTACACTTACGGGACATATTTCCACTGTTAGCTGCGTGGCTTGGTCACCTGATGGATGCATGTTAGCATCAGGATCTTTAGACAACACGATTAGAATATGGGATGCTAGGACGTGGCAACAAATTACCGTTCTTCAGGGACATAGTAGGTTTGTTTTGTGTCTCGTTTGGTCTCCAAATGGAAGGGTTCTAATCTCCGGCTCGGCTGATTCAACAATTTGTCAGTGGGACACCCAAAATTGGAAAACGCTCAGAATACTTACAACACATAAAGCACCTGTTTGGAATCTAATTTGGTCGCCAGATGGAACACATTTGGCATCTGGGGCTGATGATCATCAAGTATATATATGGGATCAAGGAATACAATTACACAAATCAATGTCTCGAGAAAATCTAGATTGGATTTGGAGTATGACTTGGATGCCAGATAATCAGGCTATAGCATCTACCAGTGAATCAGCTATTCAAATCTGGAATGTCGAATCTGGTAGGCCCACCCAGAAACTAGAAGGACATGCCGATCCAGTTAAAAGTATAGCGGTCTTATCAAGTGGATCCTTACTTGCATCAAAAGCAAGAGACGGTATTCGCCTTTGGCGTACAGATACTTGGGAAACAATTGCAATAATAAAAGAAATAATGTCAGACCTGGGTAATGAGTGGTCTGGTCCAAGCATAGCTTTTCACCCAATAGAACCCATACTTGCTACTTTAGGGGGAAAAGATACTATTATTCGTGTTTGGAATATTGATGATGACTTTCATATTAAGAATGCGCAGGCAGTAAAGTCTGTACGTTACACCACCGCCAAACTCGTGCTCGTCGGCGATTCGGGCGTGGGCAAAACTGGTTTGGGTTGGCGGCTGGCGCACGGCGAGTTCAAGGAGCACGCCTCCACGCACGGTCAGCAGTTTTGGTCAATTCCCGAACTCGGTCTCAAACGCAAGGACGGCACCGACTGCGAAGCTGTGTTGTGGGATCTGGCGGGTCAGCCTGATTATCGTCTGATACATTCGCTCTATCTTGATGATGTGGATACGGCACTTATTTTGTTTGACCCAACGAACCGTCAAGACCCATTAAGTGGAGTGGATTTCTGGATCAACCAATTGAAACGCACAGATCGCGATCTGTGCAACACCATTCTTGTTGGCGCGCGCACTGACCGCGGCACACCTACGCTGACCGATGAAGAACTGCAAGCCTACTGCAAAAAGAACGGCATTTATGGTGGCTACATTTCCACCAGTGCCAAAGATGGCATTGGTATTGAAGACTTACTTGAAACTTTGAAAGGGCAAATCCCTTGGGACGCGATGACTGCAACTGTGACTACAGTTACGTTCAAGCGTATCAAGGATTATGTTCTGTCGCTCAAAGAACAGACTGAACGCAAGAACGTGCTGGTGAGTCCTGCTGAATTAAGGAAACTGCTCGCAGAGACCTCGGAGGTCTGGAAATTTACCGACGCGGAGATGATGACCGCTGTTGGGCATCTTGAAACGCACGGCTACGTTAAAGTCCTGCACGGTTCTAATGGACAGCACACCATTCTGCTTACGCCGCCGGTGCTGGTCAACCTTGCTTCATCCATTGTCTTGGAAGCACGCCGTAATCAGCGCGGATTGGGCGTGTTGGAAGAAGCGCGCTTGTTGCGCGGCGAATATGCTTTCCCCGAATTGAAAGATTTAAGCGAGAAGGAACAGAAGATTCTGCTTGACGCCGCGACTGTTCTTTTCCTTGAACATAATCTTTGTTTTCGCGAATCTTTCAATGAGCAGACCTTCCTTGTCTTTCCGTCGCTGATTAACGAGAAGCGCCCCGCTGATGAAACCATTCAAACCGAAGAAGGCGCAAGTTATCGCGTCAAAGGCGCGGTGGAAAATGTGTACGCTTCGCTGGTGGTCTTGTTGGGGTACACCAATACTTTTGTCCGTACGCACCAATGGCAAAATCAGGCACAGTACGAAATGGACGCAGGGCAAGTCTGTGGATTCCAACAATCCTATACTGATGGCGGAATTGAATTGGTCTTGTACTATGGCGACGGCACACCCGACTATGTCCGCACGATGTTTGGCGGCTTATTCGAACGCTTCCTCAGCCGTCGTGAATTGGACATTAGCCGCTATCAGTCTGTCAAATGTAAGAAGTGCGGCGCATCCCTGGCGCGTAATGTCGTCATGGATCAACTCAACAAGAAAAAGGATTTCAGTTTCTGCCATGAATGCGGTGAGAAAGTTTCCCTGCCAAGCCCGGAAGCATTGACTCGTCTTTCACATAAAGAAGAGATCGTTCTCGATGAACAGCAGGCAATCGCGCAACGTCGCACTGCATTTGAGTCGGCGCTGGTGCGCGTCAAAGGTCTCCTGCGTGATCGCGGCGAAGACAAAAAGCCCACTTGTTTTATTAGCTATGCCTGGGGCGCTCCTGAACATCAACGCTGGGTCATGCAACTGGCAAAGGATTTACGCAACGCGGATATTGATATTCTTCTTGACCGCTGGAATGTTGTTCCCGGCTCGAATCTCGATCGTTACATAGAGCAGATCATGGACACCAATTTTGTGATCGTCGTTGGTACGCCAAGTTTGCTCCAGAAATACAAATCCACTACCACTGATCCTGTTGTCAAAGCCGAACTTGAAATGGTCAATATGCGTTTGCGCCAAACCAATAAATATGGTCACACCATCCTGCCGATTTTGGTGGATGGCGATATAAATGCTTCCTTCCCGCCGCAAGCGCAAAAGTTAGTCTACGTTGATTTCAAACAAATCAATCAATACTTTGTTCAACCTTTCGACATGATCTGGCGTTTGTTCAATCTGCCATTTGATCACCCAATGCTGGAAGAATTGCGAGCCTCGATGAGTTCATAAGAATCGCCGCCTTTGTAAATCTCCAAAACGATAAACAAAAGTGTCCCGAAGGATTTTTTACCTTCGGGACACTTTTTACTTCTCACTTTTTACTGATCACTCATTACTTCCCCTACTTCATCGCCTGTGTCCAGGCTTCGATCCATGAGTCACGGTTGGTTGCGATCTCGGAATAGGAAAGCGCGGCGGGACTTTCTGCGACCTGTGCAAAGTTCGTAAAGACTTCTGGCAGTTGTGCGTTCTTGTTGACTGGATAAACGAACATATTAAGTGGCATATCCTCCTGAAATTGCTGGCTTAACATAAAGTCTACAAATTTTTGGGCGAGGGCTTGATTAGGCGTGTTCTTGAGAATGCCGACAAATTCAATTTGACGAAAGCACATGTCTGATGTGACGATGGATGCGGTGGGGGATTCAGTCAACGGTTCGGAAGCGAAGAATACTTCCGCGGCGGGACTGGAGGCGTAGGAGACAACCATTGGCTGCGGTCCCTTGCCTGAGGAGGCGGAGAAGTTGGTGTAGTAGGCAGTTTCCCAGCCATCCACAACGACTGTCCCATTTTCTTTCAGACTCTTCCAATAATCAAGATAGCCATCGCCAAAGTGGGCGCGGGTGGCGAGTAGGAAGGCAAGTCCGGGCGATGATGTAGCAGGGTTTTCCACAACAAGTAAATCTTTGTATTCTGGTTTAACCAAATCTTCAAAGGACTGTGGAACGGACAAACTCTTTTCGGCAAAATAATTCTTATCGTAATTGATGCAGACATCGCCATAGTCCACGGGCAGGGCGCGGTTCGATGAGTCGAGTTTGAGTTCATCGGCAATGTCGCTCAACACGGGCGACTGGTAAGGTTCGAAAATGTCGGCATCAAGGGCGCGGGAGAGGAAGGTGTTGTCCACGCCGAAGAGGATGTCTGCGAGCGGGGCAGATTTGGTGAGGATGGCTTGATTGAGCACAGCACCCGCGTCACCGCTTTGGAGGAAGGTAACTTTTGCGTTATTTTCTGTTTCAAAGGCTTTGATCACATCTTCACCGATGGCAAAAGAGTCGTGGGTGAGGATGGTGATGGTTTGAGGGCCTGCGGGAGTTGGTACTGGCGTTGGGGCACAGGCAGATAGCAGTAGGCAGAAGGCGACGAAAAGAAAGAAGTAAGAAGAAAGAGATGTTCGGCGTTTCATTTTTTAGACTCCAGTTTTTAGTATCAGTTACCAGTGATCAGTCAGCACGACGATGAATGATGAGAAGCAAACCAGAGTTGATTTGGATGGTTGCTGTTTCACTCGTCATTTCGTTGCTGATGCCGCGTGTTTTTTGTGGGTAGAGGGTTTCATTTTTTAAAGGCCATTTGAGACCTGTTGTAACGATGCCTGCGACTTCTCCCTGCCAGGGAATTAATGAGAAAGTATCTCCGCTTGCTCCATTGATATGAGCATTTTCGCGGCAGAAAAAAACTTCTTCGAGGCCGTCGTCAAGGCGAAGGTCGAAGGCGTTGCCCTGAGCCTGCTGAAGGGTCAAAGGTCGAAGGTCGCCAATGAGGGCAATATTGCCTAGCGTTTGGTCAAGGCGGCCGCCGAGGGCAGCGAGGATGATGATCTGTTCAGGGTTCAAGGTCAGAGCGTGTTGGATGGCGAGTTCGAGGTCGGTTTCATTTTTGTCCTTGGGATATAGAACGATCTCACCGTTGAAGGTTGAAGGTTCAAAGTTGGAAGGTAATGAGTCAAGATCACCTACAATGACGTTGGGCACAAGTCCAAGCGCGAGGGCGTGGCGCGTGCCGCCGTCTGCGGCGATGATGAAATCATCGTCATGCAGAAGTGTGCGGGCTTTTTCCAGGTTCGGTAGTTCGCCGTTGGCAAAGATGATGATGCGTTTTTGCAACAAAAAATCCTCCGAAGGCGGAGGATGGCTGTGAGTGAATCAAGAGTCCCTCCGCTGGTATTAACCAGATCAGGTAATGCGGGTCGAGCGACTTGCGCTCCTCTCAGCCTGTCGAGCAGGCTCCCCGTTCAATTGTTAAAAAGAGTATATGACCGCGAGAGGGGAATGTCAAGGCAAAAACCGGCAAACAAAAAGACCGCCAGTGTTTGACGGTCTCTTTAGCGTACTCTGCGTTTCCATTCCTCTTTCATTTGCAACTCGCGCGGACTTGCGCCTGAGTCGAGCGCAAGGAAATCGGTCATCAGGCGGTTGAATTGATTGGGATTATCGATCATGGGGAAATGCCCGGTACCTTCAAGGTTGACTTGATGCATGTGATTCGGAAGGCCGTCCAGCTTTTCCTGGGAGGGCATCAAAATGGCGGGGTCGTTTGGCCCATAAACAAGCAGACTGGGAACTCCGAGGTTGCGAACGTCGGCGAACAGATTATTCGACTCGAATCCCTTCATCGAAGCAGAGACAGCTAACGGGTCAGTTTTGGATGCGTCTGCAAGGGCTGATGTCGCTTCGGGAGTGCGGGCGGCCAGCCAATCGACAAGCTCAGTCATGGAGGCAGTCCGCATACGGGTGGTGATCGCCTCGTAATCAAGCGGACAGTTGACCGCCATCATTCGGTCAACACTATGCGGCCATTGCTTGATGAACGAAAAACCAACCAGCGCGCCAAGGTCGTGACCGACGATGGCAACCTTGCCAATTCCCATTTCTTCAAGGAAGCGGTTGATGATGTCAGCCTGCCGCTCAATGGAATAGCGCAGCGGATCGCGAGTGGTATCGCCGAAACCGAAAAGGTCCACGGCATAGGCGCGGAACGATGTGGATGCGATCTGCATGGCGTTGATCCAGTAACGCCATGAGCCGACCCAGCCGTGCAGGAAGACAATGGGACGGCCGCGTCCCAAAGCCTCGTAATGCACTATCGAACCGTCAAGAATGATCGCGCTCATTACGTTCTATTTTCCGAATTTTGCCAGAATGGCCTTCACTCGTTCAGTCAGTTGGTCGGGGGCAAAGGGTTTGAGCAGGTAATCTTCCGCGCCCACATCCATCCCGGTTTGGATCTCAGAATCCTGTCCTTTGGCAGACAGGAATACCACTGGAATATCCTTCAAGATCGGGTCGGCCTTCATGATACGACAGGCATCGTAGCCGGTCATTCTGGGCATGCGTACATCCATGAGAATGATATCGGGGATCATCTGCCCGGCTTGTTGCACGGCCTCCTCCCCATTGGCTGTAGCAACCACCTCATGCCCCGCAAAGCGCAGGGTAAACGCTACAAGTTCGCGAATATCCGGTTCATCTTCTGCTATTAATATTCTTGCCATTCAAACTCCGTTATTTATAGATGGGCAGGGTAAAGGAAAAAGTACTGCCCTCACCCGGTACGCCTGTGCTGGACATCCAAATGCGGCCGTTGTGCATTTCAACCAACTGGCGGACGATCGGAAGTCCCAAGCCGGTACCTGGTGTTGCGAGAACGAGCGGATGCTCACCCCGGAAGAAGCGTTCAAAAATACGAGGCTGATCCTCGACCGCAATCCCCACACCGTTATCCTGTACATCCACCTGAATTTCGCCATTCTCCTGATGAATGTTGACGGTGATCGTTCCATTTTCGGGCGTGTAATTATAGGCATTGTCCACGAGACTTCCCATGATCTGACGGACACGCTCGTTATCACCAATAACAGATGGTAGTTTCTTTGGCGCATCCAAAGACAACGCCATCGGCTTCTCTTCCGTTTGGGAACGGTGAAGCACATCCGCAATAACATCTTCGGCGATCTCGTACAAATCCACAGATTGCGGGTTGAGTGTGACACGCCCGGCTTCGATGCGGGAAATATCCAGCAAGTCACTGACGAGCGTATTCAGGCGGTCAATGTTATTGCGGACAACATCGAGGAAGTGCATTTGATTCTCATTCAATGCGCCTGCCGCGCCCATTGTAAGAATATCCACGTAGCCTTTGATGGCTGTCATGGGCGTGCGTAATTCATGGCTTACGGTCGCAACAAATTCAGATTTCAAACGGTCCACTTCGACTTCATGCGTGATGTCGCGGAAAATGGACACAGTCCCAAGGAAATCATTTTGCATGATGACAGGCGCAAGGTGGACAAGCGCAATACGCTCATCATCCAATTCGAGCTGCTCGGCGTACGTATCACCAATATGATATGAGGCCGGATTCGAAGACCAATGGCGGATCGTTTCCATCCATGAACTTGCGGCTTTTCCAAACAGGCCGCCAAAAGCATCCAACGATTGGCCCAGCAATTCCGCTTCGCTCACGGCGATGATCTGCTCGGCGGATGAGTTAACAAAGGTGATGCGGTTATCCTTGCCGGTAACCAGTACGCCATCGGCAACCGCTTCGAGGATGGCTTGTGAACGGCTGGCATCCTCCTGCTCTTTGCGAAGCATTACACCCAAACGTTCGGCCTGATCGCGGATCAATTCATAGAGATGCGCGTTGTTGATTGCCACCGCCACCTGACTCGCAATGGCTTTGACAAGGACAAGCATTTCCGCGTTGAAGAAACTCTCAACACGCTGAAAAACCATGAGCGCGCCGATCACATCCTCACCGACCATCATCGGAACTACGATGCAACTGCGGTGATCCTGTCCGGAGGCTGCCCGTACCCAGCGTGGATCCTTATGCAGGTCATTGATCAATACGGCTTCGCGATTCTGTACGACCCACCCGGCCAAACCTTCACCGACCTTTAATGTAAAGCCCCGTCCAGTGGAGCTGGCTTGATCTGACAGGTAACCATATCCTGCGCGGTAATGCAAAAGCATATCGTCTGCGTTCAGGAGCAAAATGGTACCCTGTTCCGCGCCAATGGCATCATTTAGCAATGACAATGTACGGTTTAATGCGCGGTCGAGATCAAGGCTGGATGAAACTTCGGTAAGAATATGAAGAAGAGTTTCTGTATTTTGTTGTTCACGTTGTAATTGCGAGGTACGCTCAACCACGCGGATTTCCAGCTTGGAAGCCAGGTTCTGTGTCTCTTCAAAGAGGCGTCCATTTTGAATGGCGACGATGGCCTGATTCGCGAGCGTACCAAGGATCTGCACATCCTCTTCAGAGTACACACCCGCCTGGTAGCTTTGAACAGAAAGCATGCCAAGGGTCTTTCCTCCGAGGATCATGGGAACTGCCACAATGGACTGTGTATCTTCGCCTTCGCCGGTCTGGACCGTATCAATTTTATTAGCTTGCTCAAGAGAGGAGATCAACATGGGTTTGCCGCTCTTGATAATCTCGCTGCTCAATCCTTTACCGAAGGGAACGCGCTCCCCTGAAATCCGTTTCCCAAGGTCGAATAGATAAACGGGTTCGATCTCATTGTTTTCCTGATCCAACAGGGTGATCACAATCGATTCGGCAGGCATGAGACGTACAGCCGCCTTATGAACTGAGACATAAACTTCTTCCGGATCCAAACTTGCGCTGACCAACGAGCTTGTCTCGTTTAGAACGGCCAGGCGTTCGGCTGTTCTAACGGTGGATTGGTACAGGCGGGCATTCTCAAGCGCGATGGTGGATTGATTAGTAATGGTTCGCGATACTTCAATTTCATTTGAACCGAAGCGGTCCTCTCCTGTCATTTGCGCGAAAACGAGTCCGTTAAGAGTCTGTCCGCTGATGAGGGGAAGAATGAGCAGGGCCGATGTATTTTCATCGAGCAATTCCATGAGAGATGCAAGGTCGGGTTCATGGCGGGCATCGTTGGTATTGAAAATGCCAAGCGATTCACGTAAGCGATTAAAAATGGGAGAATCGGGCAGCAGGCGCGGGAATTTGATCTTTAATCGGGGGGCGGTAACTCTCCAGTACGCCTGACCCCGCTCAAAGGTCACAACAGAGACGCGTTGAACACTCAAGGCTTTCAGCAATTCATCGGCTGTCAGGTTCAATATCTGTTCAGCATCCAACAGACCAGTCAAACCGGAAGTGAAGCGGTTTAGTGATGTGAGGCGTTGGGAACGTTGATCCAGTTCAGTGGCGCGGCTGACACTGTCTTCATATAGCCGGGCGTTATCCAATGAAACAGCAGACTGGCTTGCAAAAGTCAAGGCCACCTGCATTTGTTCGCGCGTATAGAAATGAGCCTGCCATTTTTCCATGGCAAGCACGCCGACCAATTCGCCTTTTGAAATTAACGGAATGCCCAGCCAGGAAAGACGCGGGGCCTCCACCGGTATAAAGCGGGAATCCTCACGCACATCCTTGACCATAATGGGCTGGCCTGTGCGGGCCATTTCCTTGAAAAGCATACTGTCTGAAACCGAGACGGATAACCCAAGGCGGGGTTCGGAATCTGAAAATCCGCGCGCAGATGCAACGGAAAGGCGATCCTTTTCACGCAGCCAGAGTGTTGCCGTATCATACGGAATGATGGGAGTTAATTGATCGAGCAATGTGTTGATCAATTGGTCACTGCGCAAACTGGATGTGAGGGAAGCGGAGGCATTGTTTAAAGCCTGTAATTGACCGGCGCGTTCCTGTGTTGCCTCAACCAGGCGCAGGTTGTCAAGTGAAAGCGCGATCTGTTGAGCAAGCGACAATAACAGAACTTCATCTTCAGGGCGGAAAGCAGAGGTTGTGTTGAAATTATCCAGCACAAGCAACCCCAGGTTTTGCTCATTCGTAACGATCGGAACGAGCAAACTGGAAACCGGCAAACGGCCGCCCGTGGCCTGACGATACAACGCAAGGTTTTCCGGGCTTAAGTTGTAATCACGCGCAAATTTAACTTCGTCCACACGGCGCGCAGTTCTATTTGCGAACACATTGCCGGGCAGAGCCTCACCCGAACGATATTGGATCTTTAACATGCTGTCATTATCAGCATATCCGGAGACTGCGCGCGGAATAAGGGTTTCAGATTTTGGATTCCAGATCAGCACCATGCCCGCATGAGCATGTTGGAGGACTCGGCGTGAACTATCCAGCAGGGATCGGATGACCGCATCAGGATCCATACCCGAAAGCTGGCGGCTAAAGTCGAGCAGCAGATTCACCTCTTCGAGGCGTCGGCGGGTCTGATTCAACAGGGAAATATTTTGCAGGATCAGGGATGTTTGCTGGGAGATCTGCAAATAGACTTGATAATCTTCCTCGGTAAAGGTTGGCATGGGTTCAGGGCTGACGGCCAGCATGGCCGCAACTGGTTTGTTATCGATCAGTACCGGCAGACAGATGATCCCTTTGGCGCGCAGCGAAGTCAGCAGGGAGGCATCACGCCATTCATCCTCTTCATCAAGGCTTGAAACCAGAATGGGGACGCCATTTTGCAAACAGGCGCGCAAGGGATTCCGTTGACCGAATAAAGCCTCCACATTTGTCGAGCGCGGCAAACTGCCAAGAACATGCAAAAGGCGCGGGCCATCCGGTGTATTCTCGGCCACCATCGCCACAGACATCCCCAACTGGGTCAATGTTTCGCGGCCAAGCGCAGACAGCGCAGAAGATGCGTCCAATTGGCGGCTGACGGATTCTGTAATGGCAAGACCCGCCCGCACGCGCTGAGTGCGCCGGTCCAAATTATGCAGGGAGATGGTCTGTTCAAGGTCCTTGTGAAGCAATACCGGCAGATCGTTCTGCGTAATATCAAGTAGTTTTTGCTGGCGCTGCAGACCGGAAGAAAGCGAATCGATACGCGTGCGCAATTCTCCCTGACGCAAGGTAGTGCTGATTAAAAAAGCGGCCTGGGCTGCGAATACTTCCACCGTTTCAATCGCCGCCTTGTCCGGACGCAATCTATTTGATGGATCATCAAGGCTGATAAGACCCACGATCTGACCTTCCGCATTTTCAAGCGGAACGAGCAGAGTGTCATCCGCATCCCAGGAATTGGCAGATTTGGGGGCAGGCGCAGAAACATCCAGCGTGACCATGTGCACATCTGAAGGGATTACCGGTGATTGATCAATGGGAATAAAGTAGGAACGACTCACCTTGAATTCCGGCTTCATTAACTGCTGAACACCAGCCAGAGATTGTTTGCGTGAGAGCAGTTCGTTCAGCGTATCTTGTGGAATCCCCACAGCGGTAAGCCTGCGCAACAGCCCCGTATCTTCTTCCACAACACTGATCAATACCACGCGGAAGGGAGTTGCATCTCGAATACCCCGCGCAATGATCTGCAATGCCTGGTCAAGCGGTTGATCCTGGCTGATCCCATAGCTTACATCTGTAAGTTTTACAAGCGTATCGGAGCGGCGGCGCATCAACTCACTGCGCTGTTTTTCGGTTTGATAACGTTGGGCATTGCTGAGAGCAATACCGGCCTGCACGGCCAGCGTTTGCACCAGTTCAACCGCTTCCAACTTAAAGAAATCGGGCTGGCTGGAATGCAGGTTGATCAACCCAATTGTGCGCGCCTGATAGGTGATCGGCGCAATGATCGCGGAACGCACATTTTCATGCGGCGCGGGAATACCTTCCTGTGAAAAATCATTAACAACCTGGAGTTCATTTTTTTTCAGAATTGTCCGTTCGGCATCGAATAATTCATGTCTGCTTTCACAGCCAAAGGATACTTCGACCTGGGGATCAGATGGGTCACCACCTGATTCAAAAAGAATGATCGAAGAACAATCGGCCTTTATCGCGCGCAAGCCTTCATCGTGAATGGTCTGGAGCAAATGTTTAAAATCCAGAGAAGCGCCCAGTTCACGATTGACCCGTGTGATCGCAGAAAGTTGATCCACACGGCGGCGCAGGGATTCATCAGTTTGCGCAAGCAATTTTGCAGATTCAACCGCCGTGGCTAAATGCCCGGCTGCCGTGGATATTGTTTGCAGATCATACGGGTTAAAGTAATCTGTCTTATAACTTCCCAGCATCATTTCGCCGATACTGCGTTCACGCACGATCAGCGGAACCACTACCGCTGATTCCACATGAAGCGCATCAGCCAGCGGACGGTAGGCGGGCAATACTCTTCTATCGGTGCTGAGGCGGCCGGACAGGAATATCCTCTTGCTCCCTGAAACCGTAAGGGGATAATTTGGATCGTCCACAAAGATCTGTACGAAAGTGCTGCTTATATCTTCTGAAACGCCAAATGTGGACTCGCGGCGCAGACGAAGCTCACCGCTGGATTCATCCAACAGGAAGATCGCTCCTGTGTCGGCTTGAAATAGATGCGCCAATTCCTCCACGGAGTATTTTAGAATCTCTTCAAGCGTGGCAGACGAACCTGAAAGGCTGGCAATTCGGTGTAAAGTATCGGAACGCTGGGCGCGGGAACGAGCCTGCTGTACCAATAACACATTTTCAATAATGGCCGCAGCTTGATTGGCCACAATATTCATCAAGCGGATCTCTTCGAGTGAGAAGGGGGCGGAGCCGTGCGTGTGATGCCCCACCTGCAAATATCCCAACATGCGCCCGGAGGATAACAAAGGCATGAGCGCCATATCTCGCAAACTCGCGGCGGTCGCAATATCCGAAAGACCGAGTGCGCGCCAATTCTCATCGCCAGCCGCGTTTAATGTAACCAGCAGCTTTGGGTTGGCAATGATTTTCTCGGCGGGGCTGCCCGCTGGAATGGCGGCTCGATAAATCTCAACAAAATGGGATGGCAGTCCGCGAAATGGGATCTTGCCTTCAAGCGTACGCTTGTCTTCATCATAAAGAAGGAACCCAACCACCTCCGCAGAAAACAGGGGAGATACACTTTCCAATAACCGCGCAAAAACATCCCGAACATCGCGAACAGAACCAAGAGCTTGATTCAGATTCGCAAGGCCCGCCAGTTCTGTTCCGCGTTTTTGTTCCTCTTCATATAACTTCGCGTTGCGGATCGCGACCGCCGCCTGAGCGGATACTAAAGACAACAGGTCGAGATCGTGCTGACCAAATACCCCGCCCCCGATCTGACCTGCCTCCAGCGCGCCCACCAATTCGCCGCCCGCCATGAGCGGAATTCCCAAATAGGATTGGATCGGAAGCAGCTCGCCATTCAATGTGAGCTCCGGCTGTGAGCGCGCATCTGTGATCAAAATGGGGGCATGCCTCACGATCAATTGATTTGTCAGGCTTCCAAATTGAGACAGCGATTCAGTCACCACGCGGCCGGTGCTTAAATTTAATTCCTGAAAACGATACGGGATCAGTACCTGACGTTCTGAACTCCACAGTTTCAACTCAAGCACATCCGAAGGCACAAGACGGCTTACGTTATTCAAAATAGCCTGCACGGTATTTTTCAGATCCAGGCTCTCCGCGATTCCCTGCCCGAACTCCGTTATCACTTGCAATATCTCTTCCGAAGCGCCATTCCCCTGTTCCAGGGTCGGGATCATATCCTTCCCGCGCAAAGAAACCAGCATCATCGGATAGATACCCGGTATTTCATAGGATGCGATTTCCATCAGCTTTCCGCCAATGGACACCCGGTCATAACCGGGTGTGGCGCATAGATCCAGGAAATCACTGGATGGGCGAACCCGCCGCGCGAGACGTTCCAGATCATACGGCTCATTCTCGCGCAGGTTGAAATAGGAACGGGCAAGCGCGCTGACAAATTCCACCCGCCCGCCCGGCTGGAGAATGATCACTGCCTGATTTGATTGTGTGGATTCTGGGAATGAGAAAGATTTGGAATCAGCTTGTGTGTTAACTTGTGGACGCAAAAAAATGCGTAATACCACCCATACCAGTATGATACATACCAGCCCAGCAATTAACAGGCTAACGCCAAATCCGGAAAACATGAGAAACGCTCACCCTATCAGGCGGCGGAATTGGACGCCGCATCCAGACGCCGCGCTTCAGCCGCAAGCTCCGTGATTTCGCGTATATCAGCGAAGGAATGTGAAGTCGGCGAAATCAAACCCGCCGAAAAAGTCATAAACGGGACTTTTTCAAAGCCGCCATCGGTCTTTGGCGCTTGAATAAATCCCTGTTGGCGGTCTATAAAATTATAGTGAGATTGTATTTCCTCTGCAAAACGCTCTTTTAATCTCCGGCGAATATTCGGCGCGGCCTCATACGTTGTGATGATAATGAAGTTATCGCTGCCAGCGTGACCGATAAAATCGCTTGTCGTCCCAAGTTCATCCACCACCTCGCCGATCACCATCGACGCAAAACGCACAACATCATCGCCTGCCACAAAACCATAAACATCCTTGAACGGCTCAAAATTATTAAGGCGAACATCCAGCAATGCCCAATTTGTCTCGCGGATGATGCGGCGCAATTGTTCCTCGATCAAACGGCCCGCAGGCAGGCCGGAGCGCGGGTCTGTGAGGCTCTCACGTTCCGAGCGGCGAATGGCGCCCTGCACACGCAGTTTTAATTCTTCAATATCAAAAGGCTTGGTGATGTAATCATCCGCGCCCAATTCAAGACCCTGCAGTTTGTCACTGCGTTCATCTTTTTGTGTCAGGAATATCACGGGAATATGACTGGTGCGCGTACTGGTTCGCAACGTGCGGCAAACTTCATAACCGTCAATATCCGGCAGCATAATATCCAGCACAATTAAATGCGGCAGAGCATGCTTGGTTTTCTCCAAAGCATCACGGCCGCGATGCGCTACATCCACATCATATTGCATGCCTGTGAAGTAAATCTTGAGCATATTGGCAATATCGATATCGTCTTCAACCACCAAAAGGCGAGCATTTCCCATGTGAGCCTCCACTAACCGCGTCGCGCGCGTGCGCCCGTGCGGGCGTTTTTTCTAACAGTTTCAATCTGTTCATTCGTTACTTCGCGCTCGAACGAACGAAAACCACTCATGCGAAAGCCGTGTTTCTCAGCGATCGCGGTAATTTCCTGCACACGCTCAAGCGTAATATCCCTGCCAACAGTATAATCCTCAAAACGGCCTTCCAAGGCAAGGGCGATAGTCTCAGCCATACAGGCGTACACCTTGCCTTCAGGAAAACCGAAGTTAAAATGGAAATTCACGGGGCCCGGCACATCCACCATTCCGCCGTCAATCACTAATATATCATCTCTCACCGCCGCCACCATTGCAGAAACATCACGAGGGCGCGCCACATCGCAGACCACACTACCCGGCTGTAAATTCTCCGGGCGGATTACATCATGGATCGAGCTGGTGACGGTGAGGATCAACTGTGCTTCCTTTAATATATCCATTTTCGTGCTGATGACAAGCTCGCCTTGGGACTTAAGCTGGAGCCTGTCTCGCAAAACTTCGAGTTTTTTCTCGTCCCGGGCCACAAGCAATGTCCGTGCCGCTTCACCAGCCAACAGTTCAGCACAGACGCGCCCAATCGCTCCCGTCGCACCGACCACCGCCACAGTGGCATCTTCCATTTTTATATCCATCACGTGCGCCGCATCCCGTATGGCTTGCACGGCCATGGCTATCGTGAAGGAGTCGCCGGTAGTGACGGGGATATTCAGCGCATTGGCAATGGTCACACCGGCATCGCCGACCACAGATGTAAAAGCGCCAAGCCCCAGGATGTTCGCGCCAAGTTTCTCGGCCATCATTCCTGTTTGGATAATTTTACGATAGACGGTTCGCTCAGGCAACTCCATCATGCGCCGCGGTGTATATGGACATGCAATAAACCAGCCTTTGATACTTTTGCCAGTTGATTGCGATGTGATCCCCTCGATCTCGGAAATATAAACGGGCGGAAAAAATGTGGAGAAGAAATCTATTTGCCTTTCACTGAGCACTCGTCCTAAAAATGGAAACTTGCGGCTGACATCTCGCTTGGGGTCAATGGGATGGATGATGAATGCGAAACTATCCATTTTATTACCAGGACTCGCCCTTGTCTTTCACATTCTTGTGATATGGGGTTTGATGCAGGTGAGCAAGTTTAAGATGGTGATGGTCGCTGTCTTCGAACGAAATATCCCGATCAATAACACGCCGCGTATTGGATGCCGCCAGCACAACATCGGATTCAATGGTGCGCGCGGGGTAAACGATCATGCCTGAGCCGATGCGACAGTTATGTCCCACACAGCCGCCCATCACCGGACGGTTCGACAGACTCAATTTGCCATTTCCATCGCGGGCGCGGAGCGGAGCGGGAATCAGGTTGTAATCTGTCCACGTGGAGCCTGCGCCAATAAAGGTATTTCTTCCGATCACGCACATTTGCAAACAGGTGTTTTGCGCCAACATGCTATTTTCCATGAGCGTTGTCATGAACAACGCCGCGCGGAAAGGCAGGAAGGCCCCATCCCCCACGACTGAAAGCATAATTTGTACATCCTGTGAGATATTGACGTTATTTCCAATAATACTGTTTTCAATGACCGCGCCCGCATTGATGGTGACGTTATCGCCAATGATCGCGGGTCCATGAATGACTGCGCTTGGGTCTATGACACAGCCTTTCCCCACTTTTACCAGTTCGGAAGATTCGAGAACTTGTCGGCCTTCATAAATGGCTTTGCCAAGAATTTTTATTTTGAATTTCACATCTTCGTTCAAACGCTTTTCAAAACGCGCCCCGCGTGCAAATTGACCGAAGACCATATCCGCAATAAACACGTGCGCCCATGAATCAATGGCCAGCATGGCGCGCAATGGAACCTGGAAAACAAGGTCGCCGCTTTGATCTCCCATATAGGTTGGCACATGGTAATAACCGATCTCGCGAGCCTGCATGTCTATTATAAGAGGTTCAACGCCCGCCTTTGGGCCATTGGGGTAATACCACAAGTCCGCCAGATATAAACTGCCCGCAGGCGTATAAGATGTGGAGAGCGGCAGGGCATGCTCACGGAAGGCGGGATCGTTCGCTCGAAACGCCGCGCGGACGGGGCGGTTCTTCTTTTTTGCCTCCTCTATAAATGCCTGAATATAAAATTCGTCAAAGAAAAGGTTGTCACGATAAACAATGGTGGGTTCTTTTACGGGCTGAAGCGGCTCCCCCTGCTTCAATTCCAGTTCACGGGTCACATACGGCGCAAGCAGATTGCGTTGATGCAGCCAGAGCGGTGAATTTTGAATACGTAATTCCCGCGCCGGTTCGCAAAAAGGCATGATCTGGTTTGGCGCATGCAGAATGATCTTAAACATAATGAGGGATTATAAATCAAAGTATGTGATAAAACACGCCAACCAACAAAGTTGAAATTAATTATCTCCAACTATGAAAACGGAGTTGGGTCTATCACGATCGTGCAGGTCGAATCGCCCTGGGCAATGCAGGTGGTCTCTTTTACATCGAACACTTTCCCGCCGCTCAGCCAGTATAAAGATTCCTGCAAGAGCCCCACCGCCAAATGACAGACCGGCTCATCGGCTGTTCTCCCCCAGCACAGCGGACAACGCTCGATATGCCAGAAGATCTTGTTATCCTTTTCCTCCACACGCACCTTTTGATCTGTATGTGCATTAAAAAGGCCGGCGAAGGTATTGGCACCGGTACGCAATTTTGTGGGGAGCGAAAGCAGGCGGAATGCCATTTCGGTCAACCCAAGCATGGAACCATACTCTTTAAGCCCAGACTTAAAACATGCGCGCCCAACCCGCAAAGCCACTCCCCGCCCGCCGCGCGGGCCGTAGGCCTGCTCCAGTGTGCTTTGCAAAAGGCTGACTGTCTCGAACGAAAAATCGCGTTCTTTTTCAGCAGGCGGATAATTCTGTATGAAATTTTCAAGAGAGGCCAGGCGCAGAACGGCATCCACCCCATGCGCACCCATCACTTCCTCCATCCCCATGAAGATGATCCTTGCCATTTTGCGGGGATAAAAAAATGTTTCGCTGGTCATGGGGCGGGAAAGTCCTGATCGAGAAATGCTTTTAATTTTTGGCTGAACAAGGTCGGCTCTTCCAGCATGGGGAAATGACCCGCCATGGGAAAACGCTCAATGACCGCATGGGGTATTCCTTTTTGCATCGGCTGCCACTCCATGGGGTCAACGATCACATCCTTATCGCCAAACATTCCCATGGCCGGCACTTTGATCTGCGAAAGCATGGGGGTCAAGTCAGTGCGGCGGAGAGAAGCGATCGAACGGAGGAACGATTCAACTGTCGTACGGGAAAGATCGCGGTCCATCATCTCCGGAAAGCGCGGGTCTTTGCAGATATAAGGAGAGTACATCCGCATTCCGGTGCGGAAGACTCCCATCATATTGAATAACATAAATGCGATCGGACGATTCCCCGCAAGTTTAAGCAATGGCGCAAGCGAAGAGCCGACCATTGGAGAACCAACGACCACCACTTTGCTTACACGCTGGGGATATTGAATGGCAACGGACAGACTTACAGTGCCGCCCATGCTATGCCCCACCAAAGGCGCGTTGACGATCCCCAATTGCTCCATGAATTGATCTACAAGACTTACAAAATCTGAAACAGCGTAGGTTTCACGCTTCTTGCCAGATTCGCCAAACCCCCAAAAGTCCAACGCATAGGTGCGATAAAACGCACCCAGGTATGCCATGGTTTCCTGCCAAAGTCCCCACGAACCCAGCCATCCATGCAAAAGGATTACCGGACGCCCGCGTCCGTATACTTCGTAGTGAACTATTCCCTGATCGGTTGTAATAGAAGACACAGCAAATTTTTCCCCGCCCCCTACTTCCCGGATTCCATTTCTTTTAAGATACTGTACAACAACTCAAGCAACACTGTTTTTACAGCATTGCGGTCAGTGGCCACACAAGGTAAAAGTTTCGTATTTTTATCAAGGCGCAGCGCGTGACGTATATCATCAAGTTCCCAGGCATCCTCTGCATCCTGTTTGTTCGCGGCGACCACAAAAGGCGTGGGAGCATACGCGCGGAAGGTTTCAAGGATCGAACGCGCTTCACGGAATGATTCGGGACGGGTACTGTCCACCATGACAATAAAGCCCAACATGCCCTCAGAGAGGATCTCCCACATAAAGTCAAAACGCTTCTGACCCGGCGTTCCAAACAGATACAGGACCAGGTCCTCATCCACAGTGATGCGGCCAAAATCCATTGCCACTGTTGTAGCAGATTTCACCGAGCGTTCTTCTTCAGATGATATCTTGCGTTCCGTGGCGACAACATCAATTTCACTGACCGACTGAATGAATTGTGTCTTGCCCGCACTGAAGGGACCTGTTACTACCATTTTGACCGTTTGCATAATTCTTATCCTTCTGGCCCAGATGATTACATTGCACGAATGCGGCCGATCAATTTATTGATCAATGATTTCTGTTCTTCTTTATTCTGTGTTGGGAATTGCTTCGGGTTTTGCGCAGCAGGCAGACCCGCCGGACGCACCAATTCAACCAGACCAGCCTGCAAGAGACCGTACACGATCCTGCGGATCTCAATCTCACTTAATTTATTGGTGCTGGCGATCTGACGCATTGTATTCTTTGGATCAACAAACTTCACCACTTTCCATTCTTCCACGCTCAAGTTCACATTCGTACGTGGCCGGTCCGTAAATACAAGCGCCATATCAAGGCTGGGAATCTCATCCTGCAATTGCTCCAACTCACGCAGCTGACGCGACCCTTCCATGATAATGTTCTCAAGATCAAGGCGCACATTGATGCGGCCTTCCGGGGGAAGCATATCATTCTCGAAACGGAAGATGCCCTCCACCCACGAAAATAATTTACGCACCACATCTGTAAAATATCCCTGCAAATTCAACAGGATATCTTCCTGAGACACATAACCCGCATTAATAAGAAGCAGGCCAAGTTCCTTATCGGTCATCTGGCCTGCGCGGTCTGCTATGGCTCGGTATTGATTGGCATTGATCTTGTTCGCTTTGTGCAAAACCAGCGCCAAACTTCCATCTTCCCTGCCCACACGAGCATAGGCAAGTTTGCCCTCGCGAAAAGAAATATAGGCCTGCTCCGAGACTCCATCCACAACCAACGTGCCAGTTTTGCTGGCAAGGTTGATTAAATTAAGAAGCTGGGTAATCGTAAAGTCACGTAAATTTCCACGCAGGGCCATATATATCCTCTAAGCTATCCCCGATTGAGGAATAGTTGCAAAATTATACATGTAAGGTGATAATGCGTCAATTAAACTTCTTAACACTCTTGAGAACTCGATTCATTTTCATTGATTCGATGATGACTCCCCTTCAACAGTGATCTCAATCTAATCATTCGCCTCTTTACATGACTGGGAATTGACCCTGCCTGCGAGAAACATTTACGCCACTGGGAAAACATCCGAAAGACGTTTCGGGAATAGAATTTTCAAAACCACGCGCGCTTCGTTATCCTCCCAGAAACAATCAGCGAAGGCGTGATGCAACTCCTCGAAACTGCGGTATCCAAACAGCAACTGTATGAAAGTCAGGCCGGGGAAAGCCGCCGATCCATCATCCCCAGATTCTGGTTTCCACGACTCAACTTCTTTTAATTTGCCCTTCTCAAAGGCCAAACGCAGCCCATCCTTATAAAAACTGATCTTCAATTCGCCGCTATAGCCAACCGCAATTGAATCTTCCAGGCGTTTCTCCAACGCAGGTGTTACATGATGAATGAACGCGGGCAGATCAGGCACGCGGATATACCACGCATACGGCTCATTTACAACAGGCAACGCATTCCCCAACGCTTGATAGACGGGATGATCCGACCCAAGCAGGAAACAGAACGACGTACTGGTGCGATGATCCCGTTTGGCAAACTCCTGCCCGCGCTGCCATAAATAGCGGACAACACTTGGAGTCACCGCCAGCCATGATGTTCCAGGTTTAAGTTCATATCCAAAAACAACAATTCCTGTCATACCCAAAAAGTCTGGATGTTGAAAATA
This sequence comes from Anaerolineales bacterium, assembly GCA_013140605.1. Taxonomy (GTDB): domain Bacteria; phylum Chloroflexota; class Anaerolineae; order Anaerolineales; family Villigracilaceae; genus Villigracilis. Next base: position 8,415 of record JABFSL010000010.1, on the reverse strand, counting down.
ACCCAGTCGTTCGCCTTGTTCATTCTCAATGATGAGAATATCCTTATGACCAATATTATCCCTGCTTTGAACATTCAATTCATATTCGAAAATATCCATAGCGCGAACACAGGATAATGTATAACGTTTTTGAGCTTCAGCATAAAGCTCCACAACGAATTGCAGATCGTCATTAACCGCAGGGCGAATGATGAATTTTTCCTTCTCGCCTTCCTTCAATTTCGGCACATGCGTTTCATAACCAAGCCGCCGACCGCTCAAATCCAAAGCCATCTCGTAACCAAACAAACGATAATAATATGGGATGCCTGTAATGGCCTGCGCCAACTCGCCCCGTTCCGCGCTCCACTTATGGATCTCATCAAATTGAGTCCGCACCAATCCGCGATTGCGATATTCAGGCAGCGTGCCCACAAGTTCAGGCCGACCCACGCCAAACGGAATCCCTGCATACGTCCAGGTTTGCGAAATAAGGTTGAGGGTCGAAACGATGCGGCCAGTTTCAACTTCAGCGACCACGGTGAAATCATCAGCGTGGAAAGTTGGATGGGGCTTGGCAAGCAGGTCACGGGTCCAGGCGGCGAGGCGGATGCGATCCAATTCATCGTCGCCGTGAATCTGCGCGTTAAAATCCGCAAGCAGATCTGCGTCCGCGGCGGTGGAACGTCTCAGGATCAATCCATTTCCAAGTTTTTTTGCATTCATATTATTCCCCAAAATTATTTTTTGATTTTCAACAAAAGATTCAATTGATCCAAAGTTTCCTGTGGATCTTTGAACAGGATGCCTTTCATGCCGACTTTTTCACAGCCTTCAATATTTGCAGAGACATCATCTACAAAGACCGCTTCGTTCGCGCCGACTTTGGCCTGCTCCAACGCGAGTTCATATATTTTGGCTGACGGTTTGACCGTACCCACTTCCGCCGAGATGATGACCGTATCGAAAACATCGATGATCTTCTCGCGAGTCAAGAACGAGCGCAACCCGCTCCACGCATTCGAGATCAACCCTGTATGGAACTTTCCGCGCAGCGAACGGATATGTTCAACCAGCGCGCGGTCGATCACATCGCCGCCGAAGAATTCATCTGAAAAATTTTTTACTTCAGAGGCTGGGTGCTTCAAGCGTTTCAACACTTCCGCCCAATGTGCCTCTTCTGTGATCTCACCCACTGACGCGCGGCGGGCGGATTCGCTCGCGAAAACGATCCTGTCAATATCATCGTAATCCATATTAAAACGCTCCGCCAAATGCTGGCGCGGGGCTTGAAATTCGGTGCGCATGATCACACCGCCAAAATCAAAGAATACAGCACGAATTGTCATGAAGGTTTTGTTCCATTAGGACTTTCGCTTTTGTCCGCTAATCCTCGCCAATCTACGCTAATCTTTTTGAAAATTCGCGGGGATTGGCGCAGATTAGCGGATTTTGAGTAAGCGAAAGTTCTGTCCATAAAAAGACAAAGCCTAAAGACGCTGGTCTTTTCGGCTTTGTTATCAATTCAGAAAAAGAAATTTACTTCTTTTTACCTTTTGCGGGAGCTTTCTTAACTGCGGGCTTGGCGGCTGACGTTTTCTTCGCCGCAGGAGCTTTGGCCGCCTTTACCGCCGTCTTCTTGACGGCAGCCTTTGCTTTGACTGCCTTGGCAATTGGCTCTGTTTTGAGAGCAGCAGAAGCGGTCACAAGTTCGGGAGGCGGAGCGGCGGCTGCCTGTTTGGCGGCATCCTGCCAGTTCGGGAAAAATAATTCCATCCGTTGGCGCGAAATGGAGTTGGCACGACGGCAGCGCGGGCAATGCGCATCATAATGGGTCTGGCTCTTCTCGTTCATGGTCACAATCGCGCTCAACATTTCGGCACGAGCAAGTGTGAAGGGAGTCTGACAATAAATACAACGCAGGTTCATAAGTGTGTCCTTTCCTGAAACCTAGAATACTTTGATTCTACACTGATTTTCCCCGCTTGGCGGGTCGATTTTTATTATTCCGCCAATTCCAGGCCGGGACGCAGCACCTTATCGTAGGTGATGAATTCACTGGCAATATACATCCCCGCACCCTGATAAAGACGAGTCGCACCTGTCGGGTTGGAGGCATCCACGCCGAGACCAATGGTTTTCATGCCGCGTTTGTAGAATTCACCAAAAGAATGTTGAAGCAATGCAAGACCAAGTCCCTTTTTGCGCCAGGGGCGGCGGACTCCCAAGGTGCCGACCCAGCCAATTCCCATGCGGAAACGATTCTGTGAAAACCCGGCAATCTCGTCACCATCCCAGGCGATCATCCATAGGGTCGGGTCAAAGTCGGGTTTGCCAAATTTTCGGTGAGACCATTCTTCGAAGGTGGAGTCATGGCTGCCCCAATGATCGCGGAAGGCTTCGTTATCAGCCATCCAAACAGTTTGGGCATGTTGCTCACAAATAAATGGGCGCAATTCAATCCCAGCAGGCCAGGCTGGAACTGGCGGCGCTTCGTCCAGTTTGATCTCCATGCGCCAGTGAAAACGGACGGGAACGTAGCCAGCATTTTCATGTGCTTTTTTGGATTCTTCATCTTTTCCATCCATGGTGCTGCGGATAAAGACGCGCAGGCCTGGCGCGGCAAGCTTCATTTCTTCGCGTGAGCGTTCTTCAATATTTTTAAGTAATACATCAATAAGGCCAAGTCCTTTGAAGCGGGGATGCACGTAAATGTCTGCATCCAAATGAGCGTGGTCTTTCTCATTGTAAAACTCACCGTAACCAATTACCTGCCCATCTTTTGTCTCAATGACATAGCTGTCTGATTCAGGGTTGAATTTATCGCTATGCCATTCATGCTCCAACTCTTCAGGCGTAGATGCAACTGTTACATCGCCATCGGCTTCGCAGACATCGTAGATGAGTTTTGCTACAGCGTGGACATCTGCCCATTGCGTGGCACGCAGGTTCAGGGTCGAATTAAGAAGCGGTTCTTTTATCATCGTTTAACTCCTTCCAATCTTCATGCAAGATTCCCATATAAAGCACATCCCAGCGTTTTCCATCTTTGAGCAATGCGCCGCGCAAACGGCCCTCATGGCGAAAGCCCGCCTTCTCATAAGAACGGATCGCGCGCGGATTGTATTCAAAGACCGTGAGCGTGACGCGGTACAGGTTTACTTCGGTGAAAGCAAATTGCAGCATGAGTTTCATCGCCTCGGTGCCATAACCTTTGCCCCAGTCTTCACGATTGTTGATGCCAATCCCAACGAAGGCATTGCGCGAAGCCCAGTTGTTGACGACATCGAGATTGATGTCGCCAAGCAAGCGATCATCTTCAATGGCGCGGATACAAAAATAATACTGAGCGTCAGATGCTTTTTCGAGATCTTTCTCAAAGAAAGCAATACCCGCTTTTGATGAGTGCAAGCGCGATGCTCCAGAATCAAGCAATCGCTTCAACTCGGAGTCGCGATTCCATTTGGCATAAGCCTTTCCAAGTTCTTCATGGTCTACGGCGGAAAGCCTTACCAGATTGCCTTTCAACAGAGCTTTCATTTCGCACCTTGCAAGGCGTCCCATTCTTCGCGCAGCAAGCCCATATAAAGGCCGTCATAGCGCGCGCCATCGCGCTGGCCTTCACTGCGAATTTTGCCTTCCATTTGAAAGCCAACTTTTAAATACGACTTCAACGCGCGTACGTTATAAGAATGCAAGCCAAGCGTAATGCGCCGCAGGTTGAGTTCGCAAAATCCATACTGTACGATCAGGCGCATGGCATCGGTGCCAAAGCCCCTGCCCCAGTGATCGCGCTCGCCAATATAAATGCCAAGCCAGGCATCGCTGTGAGCCCAAGGCTGAACCCACAGCGATGTGACACCGATCAGTTTATCTTCATCAAGCGTACGGATCGCAAAACGAAAAGCGTTCTCCTGTTTGTCGTCGTTCTTTTCAACGAACTCTTTGAGCTTTTTCTCAGACCACAAGTGCGCGGGTGCGCTGTCACCGAGGCGGTGGGCTTCTGAGTCACGATCCCATTTGACAAAGGATTTGGACATGGTCTCCGGCGACTCGGATGCGAGACGGACGAGGGTGCCGCGATATAAGTCTTTCATCACTTCACCCTACGCCGACGTCTGCTCGCGCCATTCGGCATTTAACAGGCCGAAAGAGATGAGGTCCCAAAATTCTCCATCACGATGAATGGCCTTGCGCCTGCGGACCTCTTCCATAAAACCGAACTTCTGAAAGAGACGGATCGCGCCTTCATTGTAGGCAGGCACAACCGCTGTGACGCGATACAGATTCAATTCGCCAAAAGCATAGCGCAGTAACAAGCTTAAAGCCTGCGAACCATAACCTTTGCGTCTGTCTTCAACCGCGCCAATGCCAAGGCCGATAAAGCCGTTACCGTTCGTCCAATCAATCCACTCCACGAGCGCCTTGCCAATAAAACGGTCATCTTCGCGGGCGCGGATGGTGAAATAGTACAGATTCTTGTTCTCATCCATATCCTTTTCGATGGCTTCATATTGCTTCTTCACCATCGCAGGCGAAAGCGGACGGACGGGTTTCAGTTCCATCAGGCGCATGAAATCTGCATCATGCGTCCATTTGGATTCAATTTCGGGATGCGTCTCATGGTCGATGGGACCGAAACGAACATCCTTCGCTTCAAACAACTGGGTTTGAATATCCAACATGATTTCCTAACTCCTCCCGCTTATGCGGGCACAAATAAAAAACGGCCACAGGTCATTAACCCATGGCCGCCAAGATTAAATAAAAACGGCCACGGGTCTCAGTGACGCCGTGGCCGTAGACGACAATACCAGTCTAACAGGCAGCAGGCGCACTGCGAGAATCAACACCACCAGCTTCGCCGGTGAGAGAAAGTGTGATGTAAAACTTGTTCATAAACATGGGCGTGCGCCTCCTTTCATTAGATTTGCTTTTTTCAAGCGGGCAGAGTTTACCATGCAGAAGAAAATTGAGTCAAGGATTTAAAAAGATCATGGATTGGCGGTTGAAATTCTACCAGCCAGCAATGCATCCAAAGTTTCCTGGACGAGGCGGAGTTTTCCAGCGGAGAGCAGGTCCGGGTCCACATCCGCAAGCCCGAGCGGGGATTGAACGTTAATGCCGCCCTGTCCCGCGACCAAACTCGGCCAGGCGGTCTGGATCGCCTTGACGGTGTCCGGGCGAACAGTCATCACCCAGCCGCCGGGGCGCGGCTCCGGCATGGAGGTCCCGATCAACATGACGCCTTGTGTGCCAACATAGGAAATAAAATCTGCATTGGCCAGTGAAGGATAAACATAAAGCGTATACACTTTTTTATCATTGATCAATACGTTGGCATAACCGCCATAACGTGCGGGGTCTTCATCAGCGGGGATCTCAATAAATTGAGGATACCCGAATGGAGAAATATAAAACGTTCGGCATAATCCGCAGTAATAGGTCATGCCATTCTTGAAAGCAAGGAGGGCGCGCTGGGCATCCGCATCACCCTGCGGGATGACCATGCCAATATGATATTCATCGGAAATCATCGCGGCAGTGTAGCCAGCCAAAAATGCGGGAATATCCACCTGTGAATCGCCGGCAAGCACACTGAGATTTCCGCCCGCGGTGAGGTTCGGAATATTCACCGCCAGGAATTGCACGCCCGGCGCAGTGGAGATAAGTGAAGCGAGGCCCGGGTCGGAAGATAATACGATCACAACCTTCAAAGTCGGGTCAGCCAAATCAACAGGAGTCAGGGCGTTGCGTACTTGAAAACGAAAACCCGATTGTTGCGCAAGATCATAAACCGTCTTTTGATAGAGGTCGGATGAGATTTTGTCCATCTCAATCGGCACAACCAGCAAAGCCAGCGGCGTGGAAAGTGTGGGAATCATTGTGGGAGGCGGCAACGGCGTGTTTGAAGGCACAACCGTGGGACCCGCAATTTCTGTTGCCTTCCCTCCACAAGCGGTCAGGATGGCAACGATAAGAATCGCGAAGAAGAAATGTTTAACACGCACAGGGATACTCCAAATGGTTAGAATGGCAGAATTATACCCATTGCGGGCATTATATACTGCCTGATTTCACGGAAGCAGGGGAATCAAAAAGAGACGCAGTGGATGCGTCTCTTTTTGATTCCGTTTAATTCCCTCGATCTAATTGACCGAGATCTTGATCTTCTTCGGCCGGGCTGATTCAGCCTTTGGCAGGTTCAGCGTTAACACGCCGTCCACGATCTTCGCTTCGACACGATCAGCTTCTATGGAGGCGGGCATGCGCAAGGTGCGCGTGAAGGAACCGTTGGGGAGTTCATTCAAAAGATATTCGGCCTCGTCTGCCTTATACTCGCCTTCGATGCGGACAACATCATCCAAAACCTGAATATTCAAGTCTTCGGCTTTGAGACCCGGCACGAGGGAAGAAAGAACATAGGCATCATCTTCTTCGCGGATATTTACGCCAAGAGCATGCTGGGTATTCCCAGACCAACGACGAACAGCACGGCGATACGGATAAGGTTGCAAATAGAAAGTCATTTTTTAATCTCCTTTATTTCAATCTTGATTGTTGTTATAGTTTATTTTGGGAGTATAAGAAAAGAAATAATGTCACGTAGAATTTGTATAAGAGAAATCCCCCGCGGAAAACCGCGGAGGATTCTTGTTACCTGAAATCTAAAGGGTTGGGAATAAATTATGGAGTTGCAGCGATAGCCGCATCAAGCTGGATTAGCCCTGCGCCGACAGCATCGCATGGAGTACCTGCACAATCAGTATCCCAAGGGATATTGGCAAAATGATCGAAATCAAATATCAGCGGATTGCCGCTGGCGGGTATCGCCAATGCGGTAGTCTTCAATATATTCTCCACTTGGGCAGGTGTCAGGTTCGGATTCTTCTGCAAAATTAGCGCCGCAGCAGATGCGACATGCGGGGTAGCCATCGATGTGCCACCGACATAGAAGAAGTTGCTTCCGTTTCCACCGACAAGGTCACCAATGCCATGCGACCACCAGGGTAGGTGATTGAAACCGGGGTCACCAGGGAAGGGTCCACGTACCCAGGATCCCGGAGCAAGCACATCCAGTTGTTGTCCTGGGAGTTCGCGACTGCTAAAGTCGGATACGTAAACATCGCCCGCTACTGTGGGATCTGCCACATCAGCTGAACCAGCAAGCATGGGTGCCGATTGGTAATTCAGCCACCACATTCGATAACGAGGCAGGCTGTCTGTTGGTTTAAGCCACTCTTTTGTCCAACCAACTGAGCCAGCTGAGATGACCGGGGCATAAGCGCCCGGATATCCCATACCAAACTCGCCCTCATTACCAGCGGCAGCCACAATAACCACCCCATTTGCAACTGCACGATCAATTGCAGCCTGTTCAACCGGTTCTAGTTCGCCACCGCCCAGACTCATATTAATCACCATCGGTCGATACCCGCTTATCGCCAAATCAGTGACATAATCAATTCCGGCGGCTACCATCGCGCTGGTGCCAAAGACTGCGCTCTGTGAAGGTGTCGGGCCTGGATCCGTGCATTTGGGTAATGCCGGAACTTGATAATCTGCTAGCACCTTAACTGGGATAATGGTTACATCTGGTGCGATACCGCGAACCATAATGGCCGGCAAGGGGAAGCCAGCTGCAGCGTCAAAGTTGCTGCGATAGAAATAGCCAAGGATCGTGCTGGTTACGTGAGTGCCATGAGTCGAGCCTGTTGATCCAACCCAGGTGGTCTGTCGCAATTTCCCAACCTCCACGCCAAATCCGCAATTATCATTGTGAGCCTTGAAACTCACCGATTGATCGAACCCAGTGCCAAGGTGGGTTGCGATCCTGTCTGACGGGAAGAAATCGCGCCAATTGGGAACCAGCCCCGTATCCAACACAGCGACATAAACCCCTGCACCGGTCTGCGAAACAGATTCAATATTGACCATATCCGAATCCCAGGTGCTGTACCCATCAGCAGTGGTTGTGACGCCCGCAAAAGGATTCCCCGCAGCCACAGAAGTGAAAGTTATTGCCAGCATTGCAATTAACGTGAAAGTCACATAAACAAACCGTTTCATGATCGAGTCTCCTTAACTATGATTTTGAGAAATATATATTTAGCATGGTTATCGGAATTCCCTACCCCTTCAATGCCTCCTTTCGAAGATATAAAAAACCGCCGAAATTTACATTCGGCGGTCTGGCGGTCTGTTGCAAACAGATCCATGACTTTGCGCCCCCATCTCGCGATGAGTTTGCCTTTTCGTACTCATATATATTTTCTGCTAATCTTTTGAGTGGTGCTATTTCATTATAGTAACCCAAGTTGCTACCTACCAAAGGAAAGTGATGCTACAAGCGAGCACAAAAAGCGCAACTTTGATTTCAAAACCTTTGGCAGTGACAGCATGAATCGATTTAGGTAATAAGCGTTCAATTAGACT
>JABFSL010000041.1 GCA_013140605.1 Anaerolineales bacterium | reverse complement strand
GTCTAATTGAACGCTTATTACCTAAATCGATTCATGCTGTCACTGCCAAAGGTTTTGAAATCAAAGTTGCGCTTTTTGTGCTCGCTTGTAGCATCACTTTCCTTTGGTAGGTAGCAACTTGGGTTATTTAGGACTTACGCAAAACCTTAAAAGAGTTCGCCAATCTGCGCCAATTTAAATTGGCGCAGATTGGCGAATAAAAATTTCATTCTGCGTAAATCCTATGATTCATCCTTTATCAGTTAATTTTGCGATCCTAACTCACACCTTCTTGAATCTCCAAACCGCCAGCCCGAAGAACCCAACTGCATAGAGGAATAAGATTCCCGCAGGTAACAGAGTGGAGGATAGACTCAAACCGCGGATGAGGATGTTTTGCAAACCTGTCATTGCCCATGCGGAAGGCAGCAGTTTTCCAATCGCGGCGAACGCGCCACCAGCGGCTTCAAGCGGAAACCACGTTCCGCCCAATGCCGAGAACAGAAACATCGCGATCATCGAAAATAAAATTACCTGCTGTTCTTCTTTTGCAACCACGCCGATCAGCAATCCCAGCGAAGCAACCCACAGCCCAAGCGCAACCGAGACCAGCAGCGTGCCAAGCGGTTCACGGAAATAATTCACACTAAGCACCAGTTGACCGAAGATCACCAGCATGGCAGTCTGCAAAAAAGTCAGCGTGAACATCGCCAGCAAATGTCCCGCTACGATTTCCCACGGGCGCATGGCAGTTGTCATCAGGCGCTGCAATGTGCGGCTCTTGCGTTCCTGCACAAGAATCTGCGCCGAAGTCACCAGCCCAAAAATTGCGAACTGCACCAGAATGCCGGGTGATGCCTGATTGTACGGATTGCCGCCAGCCCAGTCTGACGTTTCCTGCGCGGCGGCTTGCTCCACGCGCACCAAGCTCCGCTGTGATTGAACTTCCCATTTGCTCCACGCCAATTCAATCGTCGGCGCAAATTCATTTGCGTTATTTTCCGCGCTAATTTGCGCAATTTCCACAGCGCTCATCAGTTGGGATATTGGGACTCTCAGCAGCTGATAAAGGGATTGTCCTTCGCTGGAGGATGCCTGCGCGATGAGTTTCAACTGCGCTTCTTTCCCCGCCTCTGCCTGTTCGCTGAACCCAACGGGGATGACCAACACCCCGGCCACTTCGCTCTTGCGCAGAGATTCGATTGCATCTGCTTCGCTCAAGTGGACGGTCCTGATTGTGTCGGAAGAATCTAATCGGGACAGAAGCATCTTATTTAAACGGGACTCAGGCTCAGGGTCCACAACAGCGAGCGGGATGCGGGTATCCGCATTTTCATCACTGCTATTTCCGCGATAGGCAAATCCCATAAACAGTGTGAATACAATCGGCATGGCAACCAGAAATAAAAGCGATTTCTTGTCGCGCAAAATTTGAGTCAGGTCTTTGAGAGTAAGGTCAAAAATTCTCATGGAATTCTCCAGTTAAGCAAACCGCTTGTTGAACTTCATCGCGCCAATCGCGAACATGACGATTCCCATCACCACGATGACCGCAAAGGGAATGAACAAATCATTTACAGATTGACCGCCAAGCACCATGCGCCAGCTTTTGAGCACCCAGCCCTGCGGAATGAAGTTGCCGATGGCTTCGAATGCTGCTGGACCTCCGCCCGGAAGGTTGGCTGTGAACAGACCGCCCAACATGCCAAGCATCGTCAATCCGCCGCCGAGCACGGGGCCGCCCTGCTTTGTGGTCTTGACGAAGGAGATCAACAGCACACCGAGTCCAGCCGCCGCAACGACCTGCCCAAGCAGCGCCAATGAAACGGCAAGCGGCTCGCCCCAATTGATTCCAAAAGCAAATCGGCCAGCGACGATCATCACCAAACCTTGTATGATGACCGTGATGAATACCGCCAGGAATTTTCCCGCGAGGATATTTGTGCGGTCAGTAGGTGTGGAAAAGAGACGCGCCAGCGTGCCTTCTTCATCTTCACGCAGAATGGACAACATGGAATTTGCACCAGTGAAAAAGGCAAAGAAGATCATCTGCCCCGCCATGGTGAGTCCCATCATCTGCTTGAACGGGTCGGCGGTTTCAGTCTCGCCTGCGGACGGTGCAGCTATTACCAGCGCAGCTTTTTCAGGGTTGTGGAATAAGTTGCGTTGAAAGTCTTTGTACCAGTTGGTGTAGCGCTCGATCCATGCAGGGATTTGCGCCACGCCAGATTGAACGCCATTGGCCTGCAATCGTTCCATCATTGTCTCGATGGCGATACCGCCGCCCGCGACTCCATCCACCATCATCGTGACCATATCCTCAACGACGGCCGGGCCAATGGATAAAGTTGGATCGCTGACAATCAGCACCTGCACATTTTTCTCGCCGCTCAAATAACTGCTTGTGAAATCTTGTGGAATGATGAGTGCCACACAAATTTCCTGTTTATCGACAGCCGCGCGAACGGATGCTTCGTCTGCATAGTCACTCGCTTCGATCCATGATTTCACGCTTTCATCAAAAAACATTGAGCGGATATTGTCGCCGATCGGCGCATTGAGCACAGAGTTGTCAGGCAGTTCATCCGCATTGACCACGCCCACCTTGATGGCGGTCATACTCACATCGCCGCTCGACATTCCGCCAAAGGCAAAATAGATCAGCCCAGTCAGCATCAGCGGCGCGACCACCATCATTCCGATAGCGAAGGCGCTGCGGAAAGAATGAGTCAAATCCTTGAAGGCAATATCTAATATTTTCATTTTGTTTCTCCGTAGGGGCGGGGTCTCCCCGCCTAGGGCAAGGGGCTCCCTCCCCGGGCGAGAGGGCCTCGCCCCTACCATATCAATCCCTCAACGCCTTCCCCGTCAGATGCATGAACACTGTTTCGAGGTTCGGCTCTTTGATCTCAACCGAAGTAATGCGCGCATTGAGTTTCGCTGCGGTTTCAAAAAGTTTCGGAAGAACAAGATTGCTGTCTGTGACAATGGCGCTGATCGTGCCGTTCGTGGAATCAATTTGACTGACGCCTTCCACCGTTTTCCAGGCAGGAATGATTCTTTCCTTTTCGATGTTGACCGATAGGTCAATGCGTGTCTGTCCGCCGACCAGTTGGATGAGTTCACGGTATGTTCCCATTGCGACGATCTTTCCTTTATCCATGATCGCGATGTGATTCGAGAGTTCTTCGGCTTCTTCCATGTAGTGCGTGGTGTAAAGCACGGTCATGCCTTGTGAGTTCAATAATTTGACGTTATCCAAAATATGGCGGCGGGACTGCGGGTCAATGCCGACCGTCGGCTCATCCATGATGATGACTTTGGGTTTGTGCAGCAATGCCGCGCCGATGTTGACTCTGCGCTTCATGCCGCCTGAGAACGTCCCGACCTTATCTTTCTGTCGGTCGCTCAGCCCAATGATTTCCAACACTTCACCCACGCGGGTTTTGAGTGCGCCCCCGCGCAAGCCGTACATCTTGCCCCAGAAATCCAAATTCTCGCGGGCTGACAGATCGGGATACAGGGCAATATCCTGTGGCACAACTCCCAGCGCGGATTTCGCCAGAAGCGGCTCGCGGCTGATGGAATGTCCCATAATGGAGGCGTCACCATCGCTCGGGGCAAGCAGACCAGAGAGCATCGAAATGGTCGTGCTTTTTCCCGCTCCGTTTGGCCCGAGCAGACTCAATACTTCGCCAGCCTCTGCGGAGAAACTCACGCCTTGCACAGCTTGTAATTCACCGAAAGATTTCTTTAGATTATTAACTTCGATTGCCTTGGGCATAATTGATTCCTTTTTTCTTTTCCCTCCCCAAATGCGACCTGAACTTCGGTCGCATTTGGGGAGGGTGCGCTTCAGCGCGGGTGGGGTCGGTTTTGATTGCCTCCAGTATACACATAGCACCTAAGCAACACTATTGTGCCTTCGCCTGATTCGTACACTGTACCTTCGTACAATGTCCTCCCCCACCATCCTGCGATAAAATGAATTCACCATGCAAACCAAAACATCCAACCGCACCAAAGTTGAACAGGATTACCGAATCTTTTTCATCTTCATGACCGTCATCATGATCGGCATGACAGTTGTGTCAATTGTGGAAAACCCCGCCCTGCAACATTTTTGGCCTGGCGCATTGTTCATTATTTTGATGTCCATTCACACCACATTGCATTGGAATGTCACTCGCATTATCCAAAAGCCCGCCAACAAATTTTTGTTTATTATCGGCCAGGCTGTTCTTGCATTTATCATTATTCAGCTTTCAGAAAATATCGGCATGGTCTTCGCGCTATATATGGCGCTCATCGGCGAGACCATTGGCTTTCTCGGCGTCAACTGGCGCGGCGCACTGGCCATCGCTTTCTATCTTGCGCTCTCGTTGATCAATTTCGTACTCTTCACCAGCATAGCAAACTCGATCTATTGGCTTGCCACCGCCATTCCCGTCGTTATTTTTGTCAGCCTGTATGTAGTGCTATACACCCGTCAGGCCGAAGCGCGTGAACGCGCGCAAGCCCTCGCTGATGAACTCAGCGAATACGTTGCCAAAGTTGAGGACCTGACCATCACCAATGAACGTCAGCGCATGGCACGCGAACTTCACGACACACTCTCGCAGGGACTCGCGGGGTTGATCCTGCAACTCGAAGCCGCCGATGCGCATCTCAGTAACAAGCGGCCTGAACGCGCTCAGGAAATTGTTCAGCAATCCATGGAAACGGCGCGCTCAGTTTTAGGCGACGCGCGTAACGCCATCAGTGACCTGCGTCATGAATCAGTGGAATTGGAAGATTCTCTGCGCCTTGAAATTTCCCGCTTCACCGAAGCGACTGGCATCCCTTGCAGTTTCCAGCTCGATCTTTCCCAGCCGATAGCTGACTCTGTCCGAGAGATAGTCATCCGCGCTGTAGCAGAGTCGCTGACAAATATCGCCCGCCACGCCAAAGCAAGTACATCGTCAGTCAATGTAACAGCAAACGAAAATGAATTAACGATTGAAGTCAAAGATAACGGAATCGGATTTGACCCCAATGCCATTGCCTCAGGACATTACGGTCTACTTGGGATGCAGGAACGTGCCCGTTTAAACAGAGGCAGGCTCGAGGTCCGCAGTGAAGCGGGAAAGGGCACACAATTAATTTTGAGTCTTCCCATCGAGACAAAGTAGAATAGGTAACATGAATCCCCCAATCCGCATTTTGATCGCCGATGACCATTTGATAGTACGCCAGGGTTTGCGATTGATCCTCGAAACTGAAAATGGACTTGAACTGGTCGGTGAAGCGTCCGATGGCGCGGAGGCAATTCAACGCTGTGCCGAATTGAAACCCGATGTGGTACTGATGGATTTGCGCATGCCCGGCATGGACGGCCTGACTGCCATTGAACACTTGCATGTTGAACAGCCGCAAATCGCCATTGTCATTTTGACCACCTTCAATGAAGATGATTTGATGCTGCGCGGGTTGCGCGCGGGCGCAAAGGGGTATTTGCTTAAAGACACGGATCGTCAAACATTATTCAGCGCCATCCGCGCCGCCGCGCGCGGCGAGACCCTCTTTCAACCTGAAGTGCTTGCGCGATTGCTTTCAAAAGTGGGTGAGAAATCTTTTTCCTCCACAGCGACTTTTAACTTAACCGAGCGTGAGCAGGAAGTATTGAACGCCGTTGCACTCGGTGAGCGCAGCAAGGAAATTGCATTGAAACTCAAGATCACCGAGCGGACAGTGAAAGCGCACCTTGCAAGTATCTATAATAAGTTGGGGGTTGATTCACGCGCGGGAGCGATCGCAGTCGCATCGCAAAACGGGCTGCTATCGTAAGAGATGCTGTTGTACACATAAACCATTTCAAACAAGTTGGATTTCAATACGCGGGCTTAAGTGCAAAACATGTCTTGCAAATTTCTTCAACGATTTCGTTAACAGCCTGAGATACTTCCGCGCTGATGGTTTCGCCAAAATCATTGGACTTGGGCTGAATACCGATCAACGCCACCATGCAATTAAGTTCAAGGGTCAGGTAGCGCGCGAGCATGGAGAGCGGCAGGCTGTGTGTGGACGCGCTCATGCCTTCGATGGATTGGATCGGCACCCAGCAGATCGCGCCGGGGACATCACGCATTTCAGCGGCGTCTATCAAGAGAATTAATTCAGGCGCAAAACTGCGCAATTCCCCCGTCACATTTTCGGGGGCGTGGCCTGCTTGAATGACAAGCAAGTGGCTGGCATCTGAAGCACATTCCTTGCGAAGCAAATTGCGCGCCACCAACATTCCAGCGGCATCGTCATTGCGCAGTTGATTTCCAATTCCAACAATGGCGACGCGCGGGGGTTCGCCAAGTTCACTTGTCAGTTGATTCAATAAGCGGCTTAGCGAGGTTTGCCAGGAGTTGTTCGATATCTTCATCTTTTCCATAATAAATTGTAAACTCCTCTTTATTTAGGGATGCATGTTCCCAGTCTGTATTGGACATGCCCATGCATTTGAATCTGCAATTGACCGCGCACTGCCCGCAATAGATACAGCGGTCCATGTGATATTTCAGGACAAAGCGTTTTGCGGCACGGTCGAGCGTGACGAGTTCGATGGCTTTGGATGGGCAGTCTTTGACACACAGACAGCAGCCTGTACAGGCGGCGGGGTTATATTGCAGGTTGCCGCGAAATCTTTCAGGAGTGGGGGTTCTTTCGATTGGATACAGTTGAGTGGCATTCTTTTTGAAAAAAGACTCAATCACATCCTTGAGCATGGTTCCAATTTTCATAACGCTAATCCTTTCCACAAGATCATAACTAGAAGCTGAGCCAAAACCAGAATCGCGCCGAATCGCCACCAAAGCCCGACGGTCTGGTCAATACGCAGACGGGTCAGCAAAACCTGAAGCACGGACATTACCAAAAGCAAGGCAAGCGACTTGAATAAAAATGAAGGGATGCCGTTCAATCCGCCGAGATAAAAGGAGGAAACCAGCGACAGCCCGATGATCAACTCCACGGACCTGCTTATTTTGAACATGGCCAGGCCGCGTCCGCTGTATTCGGTGAGCGCACCAGCGACGATTTCGGTCTCTGCCTCGGGGGCATCAAAGGGCGGCAGTTCGAGCTTTCCCATCAAGCCGATCAGCGCAACAATGAATCCAACGGGTTGAGTGAAGATAAGCCAATGGTTTTGGGCGTAGCCGTTAATGGTGTTGATCTGCCAACTCCCTGCAACCAAAGCGGGTCCGAGCATTGCCAGCAGGAATGGCGCTTCATATGCAAATAACTGGGTCAGCGTGCGTGTGGCGCCGATCAATGAGAAACGTCCACTGGTGTTCCAGCCAGCCAGGCCGACACACATCGTCGGCAGGCTGAGCAGGTAGATGGTCACGATCAGATCACCGGGGAAGTTGGATGCGGGGTTTAATCCCATTAATGGAACATACAAAGCGGCGGTCAGCGCGCCTGCGAGTGCAGCAATAGGCAATCCAAAAAACAGGTATGGATTTACTATCGCAGGCTTGATCTGTTCCTTGGCAAAAAGTTTGAGCGTGTCTGCGAAGGGCTGGAACCAGCGCGGACCCACTCGATTCTGAAAGCGGGCGACCAGTTTACGGTCGATCCATTCGTAGAACATCCCAACCAACATTAGAGTCAGCCCGGCGGGAAATATCAACAGTGTGAATAGTGATGTAAATGTGTTCATCGTTTGTAATACTCAATTCCATATTCGCGCAGCTGCTTCCACGACCAGTTCTCATTGCTGCCGGGGCGCGTCACCGTGACAACTCGGTCATTGCAAGAAAAGCATGGATCCATGCCGGCGATCAACATCGGCACGTCTGCCAGTTGACGGCCGACTGCCTTCTCAAGTACAGAGACCCAATTGCACAGGCTGGGCGTGCGGATATGAATCCGCGCGGGGGTTTCCCCACCGTTACTTTTTATGAAATAAAATAATTCTCCGCGCGGCGCTTCGATGCGGGAAATCGTTTCTCCTGCGGGAATTTTGCGCGGCATACGGACAGTCAGCGGGCCTTCGGGGAGATTGTCCACGATGGTGCGCATGGTGAAACATGAAACCAGCAATTCCTTTAACCGAACTTCACAACGGGCTTCAAGGTCGCCGTTGGTCTCTGTTACCGCGCTGACAGGGAAATGACCGTATGCGCCATACGGTGCTTCAACACGCACATCACGTACCAACCCGGAGGCGCGCGCGGTTGGACCAAGCAAACCAAATCTCACAGCTTCATCGAATGAGATCGTGCCGATGTTGCGTGTGCGATTAAGGAACATCACATCCGTGGTCACGACTTCGAGATAATGGCGGATGCGTGTTTCGAGATAAGTTAATCCTTCCTTGACGGCTTTCGCTTGTTCGGGGCCAATGTCACATTTGACCCCGCCAAGTAGATTCGCAGAATAGTTAACCCGGTTGCCTGTAATCTGCTCAAGCAGATTCATCACGGTTTCGCGGTCACGCCATGAGTACATGAACAAAGTATCAAAGCCTGCTTCGTGAGCGGCAACTCCCAGCCAAAGCAAATGACTATGAACACGTTCAAGACCCGCCACCAATTCGCGGATGGCTTGCGCGCGCGGCGGCGCTTCGACTTGCGCGAGTTTTTCCACGCCGAGGCTGTATGCCATGGCGTGAGTATGTGAACAGATTCCGCACACGCGCTCGAAGAGATATAAGTTCTGGATCCAGTTGCGGCTCTCAGCGGCCTTCTCGATTCCACGATGGGCATAGCCGAGTCGCATACGCGCGGCGGTGACGATTTCTCCGTCCACGGTGAATTCAAAATGGCCGGGTTCTTTGAGTGCGGGGTGCTGCGGGCCAATTGGGATGACGAAAGTATTTCCGCCAACGACTCCCTGCTCGGGTAATTCGTCAGCATGGCGGCCAGCTACCGGCGCGGCTTGATCGAGCGTGAAATTTGCCCGCATTGGATACACATCCTCAGGCCAGTCATCGGGGAGAAAGAGTCGTTCGCTGATGTTCAATCCGCTAAATTTGAAGCCCAGCATTTCCTGCATCTCGCGTTCAAAAAATGATGCGGGCGGAAGAATATCCGCGATGCTTGGCAGGCTGGCGTTATCGTGCGGCAAACGAATGCGCAAGGATGTGATGGCGGGGCCGCTGCAAAAGTGATAGAGCGCTTCCATTTGAGCAGAAGCCGGCCCAAGGTCCAGACCGGTGACTGCGGATAAATATCCCCAGTGTGCTTCATGTAATGCGGTCACCGCCGCGCGTAGATCATCGCCAGCAATAACCACATCCAGCCGATTTGATTCAGGGCGAATGGTTTCCTTATTCCACGAAGCGAGAAGTCCTTCGGCCTGTGTTAAAAGTTGTTCGATGTTCATGCGGGAATCTCCTCGGCGGTAACTGGTCTTTGCTGTTTGCGGGCTTTGCCGCCCTTTAGCTCGGTCAACAATTGAACGATGCCGTCAATGATGGCTTCGGGGCGCGGCGGGCAACCGGGGATGTACACATCCACTGGAATGACATCATCAACCGAGCCGACGCAGTTGTAACAGCCTTCGAAGACACCGCCCGAAATACTGCACGAACCAACCGAGATGACAAATTTAGGCTCGGGCATTTGTTCATAGGTGCGGATCAAGCGCTCTCTTGCCTGACGGGTAACTGGTCCAGTCACGATCAGCACATCAGCATGACGGGGACTGCCCTGCAGTTTGATGCCGAAGCGTTCCACATCGTAGCGCGGTGTCAGCGTGGCGAGAATTTCTATGTCACAGCCGTTGCAGGAACCGCTGTTGAAATGCACCGCCCAAATGGAGTTTTGCCGCGCCCAGTCGCGTACTTGATTAATGACCTTTGTCCAAAGTTGAGAATTATTATTCATGGCTTCACCATTTCTATCCGAGGATCAAAGCGACTAATGCCAGCATCAGCCCGAGCAAATAAACTACTGTGACCGAGGACAAGTCACTGCTGCCGACCATAATTACACCGAGATGTAATACTGCAAAAAACAACGCGATCACAAAAAACTGACGATAGCCTGGCGCCGCTGGGATCGGATCGTAATCTTCTCCGCTCGCGTAGGGTTCTGATTTGAATTGAGACTTGTGTCCTTTGGCTGCGAACAACCGTCCGAGGCCAGATGCGGCGGAAACGGCGAGACCGTAAACAAGGAATGCAATCAAGGGTGTAAGGAGAAAGTTTGTCATAGGTTTATTGTCCAAACATTGTGATCAAAATTTGCGCGGCGGGGACTGTCACCCAATCCATCAGCTGAGGAGCAAAGCCCAGGATAATCACTGCGAACATCATGACCGCCAGCGGTAATACGATTGCAAGCGATAATTGTTTGCCTGCCAACACCTGCGCGGATGGTGATTTGCGATACATCATGTTCACAAGCGGCGCATAATACGCGAGGGATAGTACGCTGTTGAGCGCCATGAAAACCATCAACGCAATGATCCAGGTATTTTGAGTTTGAAAGCCAGCCACAAAAATCTGCCACTTGGACATGAAGCCAGCCAATGGTGGCAGGCCGCCGAGTCCCAGCACGGCGATGCTCAGGGCAAGCGCAACCAATGGATACTTTTGCGCGGTCCCAGCAAGGTCGGTTATCTTCAACGAAGCGTGAGAGTCATTTTGCAGGAAGAGACCATAGATCAACGCGCCGACGGACAGGAACGCGAGTCCCTTCATCAGCATGTGGTTGAAGAGATGGAAGAACGCGCCTTGCGCGCCAAGTTCCATTCCAGAATAAAGTGCGATGCCAAGTCCCAAAAGGATATAGCCAATATGACTCAGGCTCGAATACGCCAGCATGCGCTTGACAACAGTTTGCCGCAAGGCCAATAAATTCCCATACAACATATTCAGCGCGCCGAAAGCCATGAACAGGACACCCCATGATAGCGAGAAACCCGGTAACACAGAAAGCGCGCGCAGCATTGCGATCAAACCGACTTCGATGACCACACCCGAAAGCATGGCGCTGATTCCGCTTGGCGCCTGGGAATGCGCGTCGGGCAGCCATGTATGCAGCGGGACAATCGCGACTTTGACTCCGAAGCCGATGATAAATAACGCGCCCGCTCCGAGCAAGGCCAAACGGTTCACATCTGACCCGCTGACTGCTTCACGTATCCCGGGCATATCCAGCGTGCCGGCATTGGCGAGGACAAGTGCAATGCCCATCAGCACCATCACAGACCCCGTTGCACTTTGAACAAGATATTTCATGCCTGCTTCCAAAGAAGCGGCTTGTTCACGATAAAAAGCTACCAGCAAATAAGATGAGATCGCCATGCCTTCGAACCAGACCCATAAATTGAACAGGTCACCGGCGCAGGCAAGACCGATCATCAAACCGATCATTGCCAGCAGCATGGCGTAATATTTTTCTTCGCCAACTTCACCAGCCATATAGGGACCAGAGAATAGGATAACCAAAGTGCCGAGTGTGAGAATCATGGCGGCGGTTAACAGACTGATACCGTCTACTCTTAGCCAAATGGCTTCGATGTTGAATTCCTGTGTACCGCCTGTGAGGAAAGTTTGTACTGAAAGCACAAATGGAATCCACGCGAGGAGAATGGCGAGCAGCGCCAGTCCGCGCACGAGATAGGAGCGGCGATGCAAGGTTGTCTCATGCATCCCGAGGCGGCCTGACAGATAAACAAGCGGAGAGGAAACCAGCGGAATTACGATCATCCCAATGAAAGTCAATAGTGTCATTTATGCACCACCCCATAACAGCATAGCCAGCACCACGAATAACGCGCCGATGATGCCGAGAATATTCCAATTCAATTGACCAGTTTGTGTGGCGCGTAAACTTTCAGCAAATTTGCTGACTGTGTTCACGACAAAATGATTGACTGATTCAAATCCGAAGGATGATTCAGTCAATGTATTAAGCCAGCGTGGACTTTCTGAAAGCGCAGCCTTTCGTCTCAAAGTGAAGAATAATGTCAAACCAAGAGCAATTACCAGTAATGCGATCCAGGTGGCGGGTGCGAAGCTGATCGCTTTGACTATCTCAAGAGTAGACTCTTCTTCGATTGCATGAAAAGGCATGGATGCAGTCAACAGCTCATTTAATCCGCCAAAAAATAACCATGTGGTAAATGTGCCAATGGATAACAAGGCGAGCGAAACTTTCATCGCGATGCCAGTTTCGTGGACATGCAATTCTTCGCGCTGTGTGCCGAAGAAGACCATCCATGTCATGCGGAAGGTGTAGAAGGCGGTCAGGCCTGCGCCGATCAGCATGAGGATGTATGCCCAGAGCGGCGAGTGTTCGAGGCCGACTTCGAGAATAAGTTCCTTGCTCCAGAAGCCGTTGAAGATGGGAAGCCCCATCAACGCGAGTGCGCCGATGATAAAGACGTTGCGAGCGAATGGCATTTTTGTGCTGAGCGCACCCATGCGGCGCATGTCGCGCGTGCCAACTGCATGAATGACCGAACCTGCCGTGAGGAAGAGCAAAGCTTTGAAAACAGCGTGACTCAACAAATGGAATTGACTCGCGAGCACACCGCCCGCGCCAATTGCATAAACCATATAACCAAGTTGACTGACTGTTGAATATGCCAGCGCGCGTTTTAGATCGGTGGCGGTGAGCGCCATAAAGGCAGTTAGCAATGCCGAAATGACACCGACTAAAATGACGGCAGTCTTCCAATTTGGAACTGACTCAAATGCAGGATAAAAACGCGCCAGTAAATAAATGCCCGCATTGACCATCGTCGCGGCATGAATGAGCGCGCTGATCGGTGTCGGCGCTTCCATTGCATCTGGCAGCCATGTGTGAAATGGGAATTGCGCCGATTTTGCTGCGGCGGCAATTAGGAAACTAAATGCCATGAACGATAGTGCTGCTGCTGGAATTGTGCTGGCGTTTGCAAGCACATCTGAGATTTGAAAACTTCCAAGATTTGCATAGGCGATCAAAGTGCCAGCTAATAAACCCACGCCGCCGACTTGGGTAATGATGAGCGCTTTGATTCCGCCCGCCACAGCTTTTGGATCGTCATTGTAGAAAGAGATCAGTCCATAAGAACAAAGCGCGGTGATCTCCCAAAAGAAAAATGTGAACAGCAAATTGCCGCTCAAAACCAACCCAGCCATTGCGCCGATAAAGAACAAGACCATGAAGTAGTAGCGCCCGAGTTGTGCTTCTCCGCGCATGTAATCAACTGAGAACAAAACCGCGAGTGAACCGATAACAGTTGCAATGACTGTCAATGTCACGGCGAGTCCGTCAGGGACGAAGGTTAGGTTACCGAAGGCAGGAGCAAGCTCAAAGTTAAGAGCGAAGCGTGAGTCGACGAAGGCTAAAAGGAACAGCGAGGCAATCCCAGATAACAGACTAAAAATCACAGCTAATGTATGCTGAGCCTTTTCATGTTTATCGCCAATCGACCAAACAACGAGCGCGCCCAACCAGGGAATTCCGATGATGAGAAGAATCAAGTTGCCAGCCATATCAACCTTTTAGTGTGGAAATCTTCGGCACATCCAATGTGCCAAAGCGACGACGTACTTGGACTGCCAGCGCCAAGCCAACTACTGCAACAATGGTGTCGGCTACGATGACTGTCGCGGCGGCGGATTGTCCCAGCCCTAAATTGCCGCTTAATTTTCCTGCAAACACCAAAGCCAGTACCACGGCCTTGATGAGGATTTGCAGCATCATCACGACCTTGATCAAGTTGCGTGTGATTAGGAGTCCATAAAAGCCAACGCCGAGCAAACCTGCGATCCCGATCAGAATAATATTGAGAGGGGTAAAGTTCATTTGTGTACCTCTTCGGTTTGCACAGGTGTTCGTTCAGATAACAATCCTAAAACGCCCATCACACCTGAGAAGATCAACACGATCTGGATCCAAACATCCAGCACGCGGCTTTGCCAGAGAACGCTCGCGAGATCAACATCCCCTGTGGCGATGGTTACTTGAATTGCAGGATACACCATCCATCCCAGGAGGATCGTTACCGCGCCAATGAGTCCGAGGGCCAGTGGTTTGGGAATCACAGAAGCAGGGTCAAGGGCGTCTTCGCCCACAACACTCAACGCGTACACCATCAGCACAGTGACCAGCCCCGCACCCACCGAGAGTTCCATTACTGCAACTTGAGTAGCGCCCAGCATGAAGATAACCACTGAGATCAATGCGCTGATACAAGCCAGATATAAAGTTGACGATAGAATCCGTTTGGATACAGTGGCGCGATACGCGCAAAAGATGGCCCCCGCGAGAAGTAGAAAATACGCAATAGTTTCCATTTGTAAAATCTCCAACTTAAACTTAGCATGGGCGTTTCAGCGCCACACCTCTCACCTCCATTAAGTTAAAAATCATTCTCAATTGTGAAATATACCACAACTATGCGGCTGTATCCTATTCTTTACAAACCAGTAAGTTGGATCTGGTCAAAGGAATGTGGATCAAGCAGCTCCCATTGAACCATCTTCTACCCTTAAAATCTGACAGGGCCAGTCTGGATTGTGTGGTAAAAATAAAACCGGTCTGTATCATTACTTGAGTTTAGAGTCCGCGTGAATTGGCGAAATTCGCGGCAAAGGTTTTTTGAACTCTAAACTCAAGTCATTATCTTGTTTTATAATTTTGGAGTCATGGCAATGCGCTACTCTTTACGCAATTTACTTTTTGCAATTTTCAGCGGATTTTTACTGATCATTGCCTTGTCCCTGACTTTAAATCAAGCCACAATAAATGCGCATTCAACACATAATGAAGCATTGTCTGTTCTCAATCAAATGCGCCTCACTTTGGAAAAGATATTGCGGGAAGTAACAACCTTTGAAGGCAATAATCCGAACCTGTCATCTTCAAAGGAGAAAATTGATCAGGAACTGAGAGTACTAAAAGATTTTGGAGAATCGCAGGATAGACCCTTCGGAAATTTTCTCATTTACCCAAAGATACCTCACGACGATTACATCCCGGATCTGAATGCCATTTCAACAACCTGGTCCGAGTTCAATATCAGTTGGAGCAAATTTTCGAACCTCTCACCTGCTGATCCTGATTATGCAATTGCAAAACTGAATATGATCGGTATATTGACCCATCTGTTTGCCCAGGTGGACACATTTTCAAGCACCCTTGAAAACCTCGATGATATGCAGGACAAAAATCAGACCGGGATCCAGATACTTTTTCTGGGCTGCGGCTTGTTCCTGCTTGCGTTGGGATCGTATGTCATTATCTTTCGGGTCATCAGACCATTGGGTTATTTGGATACAGCCATGCGGGAGATCGGACAGATCGACAGTACTCCGCCATCTGATTTGATGGCAAATGATGAGCTTGGACGACTAGCCCGCACTTTCGGTAATATGCGCATGGAAATTTACGCCGCTCAAAAATTACTGGAAGACCGCGTGGACGAACGCACCAGGATCTTGACCGACGCTTTCGACTTCAGCCAGGAAATTGTCAGCCAGCCGGATTTCAGTAAACTTGTTGATTCTGTCACTCAACGGGCCAAAAAAATTATGCGCGCAAAATCCGCAAACCTGTGCTTTGCGGCCAGCCCTGCGGGCAGGTTTGACTCCGCATTCAAAAATGAGGAAGGCGTTGTTGACGGCAAGGATGACCATTCCGAACGGGATCAATTGCCTTTCGAAATGATCGGCAATGTTCAGAATTCCATTGTTCAGGGAGAAGAGTTTTGTTCACAGCACCAGCTTCAACTCGCAGAGGGTTGTTGTTTATCAGCGCCGTTACACCTGGGGAATCGTCAGATCGGTGTACTTTGTATTTTCCGTGATAAGGATCAGCCGTTTACCGAAATTGAACGCCTTACGCTCACACTGCTTGCCAACTCAGCGGCGGTGGCGATCGCAAATATTCGCCTGATCGCAGATTCTCGCCGCCAGGCTGAATTCAACGCAACTCTTGCGGAACGGCAGCGCCTTACCTCTGAACTGCATGATGAAGCCGCCCAAACCCTGAGTCTGCTCAACTTGAGGATCGGTGAATTGGACGATCAGATTTCAGACAGGAAATACGAAGACGTATCAGAAGAACTGGAACAATTCATACAGTTGACCGAAAGGGCACAGGCGCAGATGCGCATGGCATTCAGCGGGATGAACACCCCCGCAACGGAAGAGACTGTTAATCATATCTGCGATGAGTTGACCGAATATGTTAATGAGTTCAGCAGTTCAAACGGAATCCCTGTGGAACTGGTCATTGGAGACTTTTCCTCTTTAAAAAATATTCCCGCAATTGTTCAAACACAGCTCATGTATGTTTATCGTGAAGCCCTGACAAATATTGAACGATATGCCAATGCAAACAAAGTCCGGGTTGGTTTGGAAAGAGTCGACGGCGGGATCGAGGTTATGATTAGTGATGATGGGCGGGGCTTTGACACAAACCTTTCCAAGAGCAATCATCATCTTGGCCTGGCTATCATGCAGATCCGTATCGAAAGAGTGGGAGGCGTGCTTTCCGTTGAATCGACTCCGGGCGCTGGAACAAAAGTGTTTGCCAGCATTCCCATTTCGGCCTTTTCGTAGATAATATTGGCATTGAGGTGATGAAATGAATATAACTCGCGCGCGAATACTTCTTGTGGACGATCACGAACTTTTTCGTGAAGGAGTGGCACGGGTGCTTAATAATCAGCCAGACATGGAGATTGTCGGGCAGGCAAGTGATGGCCTTGAAGCCCTGAAAAAGGCTGATGAATTACGCCCCGATCTGGTCTTGATGGATATCAATATGCCAGTCAGCGGCGGCCTGGAAGCCGCAGGCTTGATCCATGTCAGAGTGCCGGAAAGCATTATTATCATGCTGACAGCCTATGAAGAGGAGGAGAAACTCTTTAATGCCATCAAGGCCGGCGCTCAGGGATATATCCTGAAGTCGAGCAGTTCAAAGGGGCTTATCCGTGGCGTACGCGGCGCTTTGGAGGGTGAGGCCTCCTTTCCCCTCAAACTTGCCAGGAAGTTTCTGGCTGAATTTACAAAACTTTCAAGCCTCGTAAAAGATCTTCCACCCGAGGAAGTTGAGCCGATTCTTTCGCCGAGGGAATTTGAAGTCTTGAATGTCATGGCGACCGGGGCCTCAAATCAGGAAATCGCAGATACACTGGGTATCAGCTTGCAAACTGTCAAAAGCCATGTGAAGAATATATTGAACAAATTACATGTCAAATCCCGGCTCGAAGCGGCTGAAGCGGGAATCAAACAAGGTTTGATTCAGCCCAAATTGTAAAATCGATCCCGATTGTAACTAGTACCTGGGGGGATTGTTTATTTCTTAATTTATCACTCTGACGTCGAATAAGATTAGACACTTAAGTCCATATTGATTATGGGCTTTTTTTGCTATTATTTTTTCCATATTGCAGTTTCATTTCAAGAAATAGAGTTATTTTTCTGTGCTCGAGGAGGTACTCTTGTGAAAATATTACGCCTACCCGCGGCAACACATTCCAAAAGAACTTCGTTACTAATAGAAAAGGATATAAAAATGAACACAATAATCAATCAAATTCTTGCCTCTGTTTCGAACAGAAAACTCAAAGTCGGTCTGCGCAGTTCAACGATCATGCTGGTCATTTTGGCATTGCTCGTTACCACCATGAGCGTATTCGCCACCCCCACCCCGGGCGGCAGCCATCCTGTGGCAGTTGGTCCTGTTTCAAGCGAACATGGTTTCCCCGTTTGGTACAAGGATGCAAATGGTACCCGCCTGGAGTTGTGCCTCGATGGCGGTCTTAACCCATTGTGTGGTTATCTGCCCGATTCTTTCGACGCGACTCAACCTGTTACCGTTCCCGGCAACTTCCCCAGCGATGGTGAAGCTTTCTACATGCTGGGCAATGCGATCATGGATACCAACTCCAATGGCGGAACCGCAATCCTTGTGCTCGCAGTGGAAGCGGCTTTCAGCACAAGCATTGTCCCGGGTGACCAGATCACCTTCGGGCGCGTCCGCATTTGGATTGATGATCTGATTGATGGCGCAAACTATAAGGTCACTCACCCATATGGTTACGATCTTTTCACCGCGGACACAGGCCCGGGCGGCACTGGCCGACGCTCCATTCGCTGGGTGGAGGATATCGGCATTGGCTCACCTGGTGATTTCACTGGAGTCTTGAACAGCCGCATCGGACCCTTCCTGAAATGGGATCCCGCGGTTCTTCCGGCTGCTCCTGCTGGTTACATTGGTGACGTTGGTATATTACATCCCGTTGTTGGCAGCCCATTCAACACAAACTTCTTCCGCGTAGAAGGTCCTGCTGGCAGCTTCACTGGCAGCCCCAGTCTATGTGCAGACCCCGCCCTTGGTGACGATCCCGTTGCAACAGATGACTGCATCCAAATAAATGATTTCTCGCTCATGGGCAAGTACGCAACCAACGCCGGTGTGAATGCAACTCGCGCAACCTACACACAAAGCGCCGCCGATGGCGGAAAACTTGATGTGTTCGCCTCTTCCGAAGGCGGTCAGGCAATCGAGATCGTCAAGGGAACGGGCTATGGAACAACCCTCCTGAACTCCGATGGGTTAGGTAATTATTTCGGACGCATTGACTTCGTCGGCGCCCCGCCCGCTCAATTGCAGGTTTCAAACGCCAGTGATGTCCCGGTCGAGACCAAGACCATCCCTGTGACCGACAAGGTAACGATCAATCAAGCTATATTCGATGCTGAACTGGGCACACTCACCATTGAAGCCGTATCGAGCGATACCTTCAATGATCCGATATTGACCGCAGGCGCTTATGGCGATCTGGCTAGTGGTCAGTTGGTAGTTTCGAATATTTTTGTAATGCCAGATCAAATCACAGTGACATCTTCAAAAGGCGGTTCAGACAGCGCATCTGTGGATGTGATCGGCAACGTGAGTTTGGCTCCGCTTCCTCTGTCAGCAGGTATTACGGTTCCAGGTGGAGATGTTGTTCCTCCCACTCCGCCCGATACCACGCTTGCATTCAATGTTCAACAAAGCCATACGATCATTCTTGACGGAACTTCATCCACTGGCGATATTGACAGCTACCTCTGGGAACAGGTTGCAGGCACGCCTGTAACGCTCACAGGCGCAAATACCGCAACAGCTTCCTTTACTTCAGCTTCAAGCATCGATTCTGTTGAATTCAAGCTTACAGTAACCCGTAACGCCCCAAGCGCATCAGACTCGAAGAATGTCACCATCAACACACTGGACATCCAGCCTCCAGTAGCCAATGCAGGCGCTGATCAGTTGTCAGTTTACGCTGGGAACACTGTCACACTTGATGGATCAGCCTCACAGCTCGTGAGTACCTACAACTGGATTCAGATCGTGAATGTGGGCGACCCAATTGTCACGCTCGCTGGCGCCAATAGTGCCAGGCCGACCTTTACCTTCCCGAGCT
The DNA here is from genome assembly GCA_013140605.1 of Anaerolineales bacterium. Taxonomy (GTDB): domain Bacteria; phylum Chloroflexota; class Anaerolineae; order Anaerolineales; family Villigracilaceae; genus Villigracilis. The sequence goes on along the minus strand of JABFSL010000041.1, from coordinate 18,873 downwards.
ATTCCGGCACGCTCACCTTCCAACTGACTGTGAACAATGCCGGCGGCTCTGCCACCGATACGGTACAAGTCCGCGCTGCGGTGGATACATTCTCTGGCTTGCGTGTTGAGTTTACCCGCAGCAAGAACACCTGGCGTATCGTTGGGAATACAAGTATTCTGGGCATTCCCGCGGGGCCTGGCAACGAAGTCCGTGCCTACCTTGGAAACTATGCAACTGAAGCGGAAGCCATCGCCGCGAACAAGTTCATTGGCTCCAGTCCGGTGGATGCAACAGGCGCATGGGCGATCAGACCCTCGAACGTTCCCGCCAACATCCGGGCGGTTGCAGGGAATAGGGTCACACTCTTCTCACTGCGCGGCGCCTATGCAAACTCTGCGGTGACGATCAAGTAAATCGTACAAATTGTTTATTCATGAAGGCGGCGGGAATCCCCCTCCCCCGCCGCCTTCACATCAAAACGAAAATCCCAACCTTTCACAGGATTGGGTATGTAGGATGGTCATGCTTAACTCGAACCTCTCAACCAAACGCGTTTTCATCGTAGGGGATGGATCATTATTTGAGGAAGGAATCACACATCTCCTCACCTTGGGAACTGATATTTTGGTATCAGGAGCGAAATACACAAATGACCTGGCGCTTCTGGATGCGGTTTCGCAAAGCCAGCCTGATGTGATCTTATTGAATGAATCAACCTATATCAATCCAACACACATCCTTGATCTGCTTTTTGCCACTCCTTCCCTGACAGCCTTGTGTATCATTATTGTCCGGCTTGGAAACAGCATGATCGATGTGTACGAAATGCCGAAGCGCTTTGCCATTACAAAAAGGGACGAACTGGTTGCTGTGGTGCTCGGCGATTTTCAGAGCTCTGCCAATTAAGCAATAATATTTTCCGCATTTATCACAGGCCCCGCGGGGCCTGTTTTTTTTAAGAGAAAAAGGTGGGTTAAGTAGCGATTTAGAGAGTGAGTAGTCACTCCCTCAGATTCACTCCAAAGTCCAAAACCATTTAAGACCAACGACTGCTGTTTTTGTATACCAATGCCCATACTGCTGAAAGGCATTTCTGATTAATATATGTGTAATCTAATTCTCATATATATATTATTTGAGGGCAAAACATGGCACAAATTAACAAATCAAATTCTTCCACATCTTTCCTGACGATCAGCTTTCAAAAAGTGATCGCGCTCGTTATCGCGATTTCCTACATTGGCGGGTTATGGGTCAATGTCCAGCACGAGCTGGAGGGCGCTCATGAAGTGAACGAGATGCTGCCCATTCTTCATTGGCTGCGTGATTCAACACTGGCAATGGTCTTTATCTTTTTCGGCGTCATGATGTCTATTTCTTTTTTACGCTGGCTGATCCAACGCACCGACGGCCGCTTATCTCTGCTGGCACAGCAGTCTCTCACCGTTCTTGTTTTAGGGGTCTTCACTGGAGCAGCTTTTGCTCTGGGTATTCCTGTTCATGGGTTTTTATTTGGTGTGCACCTTGATATGGGCGTGGAATTGATCACCCATATGCTGACTGACGGTTCAATTGTGGGGTTGGTGAACATGGCGATTTCCGCGCTGATGATCTTTCTTCTTGGCGGACTTGAATAAATTTTTGGAACTCCAGACACTGGTTTCTTATACAAACAAGATGAGGTTAACATGAAATTAAATTCTTTTTCCAAAAAATTTGTACTTGCGTTCTTGATTGCGTTTGGCGGGGTTGTATGGCTCAATGTCTGGCATCGCCTTGAGCATGACCACGGGCTGATCAATTCCATGCCTGTATCGAACTGGCTGGGCGATTCACTGATCGTCCTGCTTCCGATCATGCTAGTGGTTTGGGGCGGACTCGCTCTTTCCCAGCGTTTGATAGATCGTTCAGGCGGACGTATGCACTCCTGGTTGCAGACCGGGCTGACAGCCGCGATCGTCGGAATCTTGTCAGCGGCGGTGCTTGTGCTGATCGAGACCAGTACCAGTCTTCAGACTGCGATTGGAAACGATTTCGCGTTTAAGGTCAGCGTTTGCCGCATGATCCTTTTCACCGACAATGCATTTCATAACTTCCTCCTTGAAAACTTTACGAACATTCAGATATCGCAGATGTATATCGCGTCAAAAGACGCGGCGAGTCTTGTGTTGGTAATCATGGGAATCACCCTGCTTTTGGATCTGACCATTAAGGAACTTGAAACCCAATTGGCGGGGTCAAAGATTTCCTTCGAACTTAACAAGTCATCTTTGCTTGTCCTTTTCAATTCCTGGTTCTCCGAAACGCGCCGCACCGCTCTCATCCTTTCCGCAGCGCTATCATTTGGCGGATTGTTCTGGATGCGGATTCTTCACACATTGCGCGGAGAATTCGAACTTCAAGACACATATCCTGTGCTGCAATGGTTAAGAGATTCCAGCCTGGCTTTACCGGCCGTTCTGGCCGCTGTCACTGTGGGGATCGCGATCTGGCGAAAATATAATCAGAAGGCTTTCAGCCCCGCTATGCAGAAACCCATGCTGGCGGTCATTCTTGCTGTATGCGTATCGGTCGTATTTACGCTTGGCGTGCCGGTTCACGAAGCCTTTTATGGCAGCGCACAAATTGAAGATGCCGCCGCTTTTTCTCCTTTTGCCGCACCCACTCACGGCAGTCATGAAGATGGCAGTGCTGATAGCGCGCTAACTGATATATCCACCAATCATGGTTCAGATTTGCTTCCATACGCAATGGGTGAAGGCGCGGCCTCATTGCCCGTTAATTTGTTGATCGCTCTGATTGCCGTTTATTTTATGGATGCGGCCATTTTGCAGGGTGGACGAAAAACCCGACGCATGCCAGTTGGCATTTCATCGGTACCAACTCGGTGGAGTGGGACTCTTGTGCTTCGGTCTGCGCTCACGGTCATCACCTTTCTGGCGACACCATCGCTTGCCTTAATTCTGACTCCTCAACCTGCATTGGCGAATTCCTGTGTTCGCACTATTTACGCAGATGTGGTCGCCATTGACCAGCAGTTCTATTACAACCGCCTCGGAGCCTGGAACCCGGCCGGCATGATCTATGCCCTTCGTAGAGATGTGGTTGATAACAATACAGGTCTCACCGAAATGGAAGGTGGAAATCTTAATCCGGGTCAGGTCTCTTTGCGCTCAGACAAGCGGCCTCGCCCGATCGTTTTGCGCGCCAACATTGGCGATTGTCTTGAGATCCATTTTTCGAATCTGCTTAGCCCCACCGCCCTCGGCGGACAACCCGCTGATCGCAATGTGGGTATTCATGTCAATGGCATGAAAATGGCGACCAGCATTGGCGACAGCGGTTCCTTCGTTGGGAAGAATCCCAGCAGCCTGGTTTCCCCCGGCGGAAGTACGGTTTACACGCTTTATGCTCAATATGAAAATACTTATCTTCTTTACGATATGGGTGTAACCGCTGGCGGTGAAGGTACCGGCGGCACACTCTCTTATGGTTTATTCGGCGCGGTCAATGTTGAACCCGCCAGCGCAGGCTGGGGTTCAGAATGGTACCGCAGTCAGCTCACCCGCGTGGAAATGGATTGGGCGACACCGGCGGAATTCTTCGTGGATGCCAACAGCAATGGCGTCTGGGATGCCGCGCTTGCCTCAGAGACATTTACCGACGCAAATGGCAATGGCATTTGGGATGCCGCAATCGCCGCAGAAGCCTTCACCGATGCGAACGGCAATGGCACATGGGATGCCGCCGTCGCCGCTGAAGTTTTCGTTGATGCGAACGGCAACAACCTGTGGGACGCGGCCATCTCCGCTGAAAACTTCACCGATGGAAATGGGAACGGCATATTCGATGATGGAGAGTTGTTTGACGATGCAAATGGCAATGGCATTTGGGATGCCGCTGTAGCCGCTGAAGACCTGACGGATACAAACGGCAATGGTGTTTGGGATGCCGCAGTCGATGCGGAAGCCTTCACCGATGCAAACGGCAATGGCACATGGGATGCCGCAGTTGATGCGGAAGCCTTCGTCGATACAAATGGAAATGGAATATTGGATATCGCCGCCGCTGGTGAATCCTTGACCGATACAAACAACAACGGCGTATGGGATGCTCATCGCACCACACCCGGCGGACAGCCGATCCTGGACTACGATGCAGTTTACCCGGCGGAAGCTGGTTTCGGAAAAGCAGGTTCACCGATCATTAACTTGCTTGCGCCCAAAGCTGGTTATGATGGCGAGATCATTCATACCGATATCAACGCCATGATCACCGGTCCCGGACGCGGTGATTTCCCCGGCGGTTACTATCAGGCTGACGATGTATATGGCGCACAGGACCGCAGCGAACCTTTCCGTGAATTTACTGTCATCTTCCATGATGAGATCTTTGCCGTTCAGGCCTTCCCTCAATTCTATGACGACCCAACCCTGTCTCATGCCCTGGCAATCGTCAAAGACGGCTTTGCCATCAACTACGGAACAGGCGGTATTGGTTCCGAGATCATCGCCAACCGTTTGGGCGTCGGCCCGATGGCCAACTGTGTGGAATGCAAATACGAAGAATTCTTCCTGACCTCCACCGCGGTAGGCGACCCGGCCATGATCGTTGATGTCCCGACCAATCAGACAATTGACCCGGTCACTCTTGCGCCCAATGGCCTGCGCGCCAACAAGGCTCTCTATCCCGATGATCCTTCCAATGTTCATCATTCCTACTTGAACGACCACATCAAGTTCCGCCAGTTACACGCGGGGCCCAAGGAACATCACATCTTCCACTTGCATGCCCATCAATGGCAGTACAACTGGAACGACCCCAACTCCAATTATCTCGACAGTCAGGGCATTGGCCCAGGCTCCGGCTTCACCTATGAAATCGCTTATGGCGGATCAGGCAATCGTAACAAGGCCCCTGGCGATGCCATTTTCCATTGTCACTTCTACCCGCACTTCGCCATGGGCATGTGGGAAATGTGGCGTGTTCACGATACATTTGAACAAGGTACAGAACTGGATGCAAACGGCGTTCCGTTGGAACACGCGCGCGCCCTGCCCGATGGTGAGATCCTCGCTGGCACCGCCATCCCGGGCTTGCTCCCATTGCCCAGCTCCGCCCCCACCATGGCAGGTCAGGGCCGCCCTGTAAAAGCCATGGCACCCATGCCCGATGCCCACGCTTCAGTAGTAGCCTACGATGAGAATGGCGATGGCGTTCTCGACTCCAGCCAGTACGATCTGGATTCGAACAACGTGGCCGATCTTGTGGACGCTTTCTCTGTTGCTCCTTCCTCCAACCCTGGCTTCCCATTCTATATCCCCGGAGTTGCCGGACATCGTCCGCCCACCCCAGTATTGGATATATTGAACGATGGAGGTTTACCCCGCCACATTATTACCGGCGGTCAACAGCCCGGCGTGACCCATGAGCAATACCAAACCCGCCTCGACTTTAACAAGGAACTGCACAAGGTCGGATATCTGCCCATACCTGAGACAGGTACCCCGGCAGAGATTGTCGCGATGCAATTCCATAGCGAACTCTGGCATGAATCCTATCTTCCAGATGGCACACCGGTCAGCGCGGCGAATTCCATCAACGCCGCCAGTGGACGCCCCATGCTGGGCTTTGAAACCAATGGTTTGCCCCCGCAGCACGGCGCGCCGTTTGCTGATCCATGCCGCGTTGACCCGACCGCCGCGAACGGCTGGTCTGTCAGCGCCATCCCGCAGAACAAAACTTACAAGGGTGTGGATATTCAACTGGACCTGACCATGAACAAGGTCGGCTGGCACTTCCCGCAGCAGCGTATTGTCACGCTCTGGGATGACGCCTTGCCCGTGATCAATGGCACCAAGGCTCCTGAGCCGTTAGTCATGCGCCTGAACGTCGGCGATTGCGCCAGCTACTGGCATGCCAACCTTGTGCCCAATGTTTACGAATTGGATGACTATCAAGTCCGCACACCCACTGACATTATTGGTCAACACATCCACCTCGTCAAATTCGATGTGATCGCTTCCGACGGCTCCGCCAACGGCTTCAACTACGAAGACGGCACACTCAGCCCGATGGAAGTTCAGGAACGCATCCATGCCATCAAGGCCAATGGCTGCAGCAACTACACCTGTCCGGAAGCCGAAGTCCATCCATTCTTTGGAGCTGGCCCCGATGACAATGGCGACGGCGTCGGCGATTGGGTGGGCGCGCGCACCACGGTCCAACGCTGGTATGCCGACCCGATGTTGAACAAATCCTGGGATAAGGGTTTGGGCACAGTCTTTACCCACGATCACTACGGACCTTCAACACATCAACAAGTTGGCCTATATGCCACCGTGCTGATCGAACCCTCCAACGCAAAATATCGCGACCCCGAGACCGGTGTAATGATGGGCACACGTCATGATGGCGGTCCAACCTCCTGGCGCGCGGACATCATTAACATCCAGGATTCCACCGGCAAAGATATGAGCCATCGCGAGTTCTATTTTGAATTCGCCGACTTCCAGCATGCCTATCAAGCGGGCGGCGGAGCGTTGACCATGACCGATAATGGCGCTGGCGTTCTTATACCCTCCTATGCCGACTTCCCGAATGCGATTAACCCATCCTTCAGGGTCAAGCCGCCTGTAGGGTTTGAATCATCGATCACTTTCTATCCGCCAATCTGTCCTGATGGATCACCGCGGCCATGTCCCGAAGCCATCTCAGGTGATGACCCTGGTACGTATGTAGTCAACTATCGCAATGAGCCGATTGCCCTGCGCGTCTATGACCCGGCCACGAAATCTCAGGCTCTTGGTCAGGCTGGCGATCTGGCATATGCCTTCTCATCGTTCATCCCGCGTGCCATCCCGGCTTTGAATCAACCCTTCAACGCCTACCCGCCGCTTACACAAGGTGTTGATCCGAGCGACCCTGCCACTCCATTGCTGCGCGTCTACATGGGCGACAAGATCCGCCTGCGCGTTCAAGTCGGTGCGCATGAAGAAGAACATAACTTCATGATCCACGGCCTCAAGTGGAAGAAGGAACCTCTGACCGGCAATTCCGGCTGGAAGGATGCCGAGTTCATGGGCATCTCCGAATACGCCATCATGGAAATGCCGATCCTGCCCGATATTGGCATCGCTACTCCTCATAAGACCGATTACCTGTATACAATGGGCGCCCAGCTCGAGGATTACTGGAATGGCATTTGGGGCATCATGCGTGCTTACAACAAATCCATCCCTGACCTTCTGGCTTTGCCGAACAATCCAATTGGAAAGACTCCTTTTGTGATCACCAACGAGAAGGACTTCAATAATATATGTCCGCTGACCGCGCCGCTTGCGAAAATGCGAGTGACTGCTGTCCGTGCCGCAGACGTTCTGCCCGGCGGAACCCTGGTCTACAATAATCGCGCCACTGCCCTCACTGGACCGATCGCATTCGACCCCATCACTGGCGAACCCACTCAATTCGGCCCTGTTGGCAATGGTCCTCTCAATGACCCAAGCGCGTTGATGTATGTCCGCACTGATGATCTGATCTTCAACGCGGTAGGAAAACCGATTGGCCTCAGACCCGAAACACCCATTGAACCTTTGATCCTGCGCGCCCGTGCCGGTGACTGTATCAAACTGACCCTCACAAATGCCCTGCCCGCCAGCCTGGCCTGGACAGATCCAAACGGCGTCGTGCGCCCCGATATGCCCGGCTTTAGCAACCTGCCCGGTATTGTTCATAAGGATTTCGTAGTGGACCCAGTCTTCGGCAGCGGCATCATTACCTTCAACAATAACGATCTGACTCCCTCCAGTGTGATCGGTCTCCACCCACAATTGCTGGCTTACAACATCCGCCAGGCAGATGGTTTCGCGGCCGGCCGCAACGCCCTAACTTCGGTTGTACTACCGGGCGCGAGCAAAACCTATATCTGGTATGCGGGCGATGTTGACATGGTTCCCGACACAAGCACGGCAGACACCACCGATTTCAAATTGGTCGCAACTCCCGTTGAATACGGTGCCACAGGCCTGTTACCCGCTGACCGCATTAAAGGCACCAGCAAGGGTCTGGTCGGTGCGTTGATCGTCGAGCCGCAGGGATCATCCTGGGTTGAAGATCCAGGCTCACGCGCCTCCGCCACCGTCACAAAAGCCGACGGTTCCAAATTCCGTGACTTTGTGACCATCATTCAAAACGATGTGAACTTACGCTTCTCTTCAGGTTGTACTCCCTCGCTTGACAACCTGTTCTGCGCCGTGAAAAACATAGCCTCTGAAGGCGGATTCACTCCCGAAGACCCACAGGATTCAGGTCATAAGGCCATCAACTATGGCGCCGACCCGATCTGGTATCGCCTGGGTGTCTCTCCCGAAACCCCGTTTGAGAACATGCTTGGCAGAACCGATATTCATCTCGCATTTTCCAATAGCCTTGTTGGCGGCGATCCGCAGACAGAAGTCTTCGTTACCAGCCCGCTCGGCCCGAGCCAGGTACGTATGCGAATCATCGCTCCCGGTGGTCACGCGCGCGGTATCGTCTACGGTTTGGATGGTCATTCATGGCAGCGCGAGCCTTTCATCAATAACTCAACAGAGATCGGCATCAACCCAACCGCCTGGTGGACCAACAGTCAGGAAGGCATTGGCGCGGGCAGTATCTTTAATGTAGTGGTCTCCACCAGCGCAGACCCCAATGGCGATTACATGTTCCGCGACCTCGGCTCTTTTGGAAGTTATCAAGGCCTGTGGGGACTCATGCGCAAGAACGTCAGCGCCCCCATGGCAAGGTCTGACGCCTACGTTACGCCCAGGAATACGATCCGTAACGTAACCGCTCCCTTTGGTGTGCTCGTCAACGATGTTGATCTCGACGGCGATACATTCACCGCCACGTTGACCAGCGGAGCCAAAACAAAGGCTGGCGGCTCGATCATACTCAATGCGAACGGATCGTTCAAGTACACGCCTCCTGTCAATTACACAGGCACAGATTCCTTCCAATACAAGGTCTGCGCGGCCTGCGCTCCGGTGACTGTCAGTATCAACGTTGGAAAAGCTCCAGTAGCCGTTGGCGATTCTTACTCGATTTTGGCTGGCACTCCATCCCTGACAATGGCGGCCCCCGGTCTGTTCTCCAATGACAAAGATCCCGATGGTGATCCGTTCATCGTCAGTGAAGTCAATGGCAGCAATCTGAACGTTGGCAGCCTCATCACGCTAACCTCTGGTTCCACCCTGATCGTTAATGAAGACGGCACGTTTACTTATACACCGCTTGCCGGGTTCATCGGGACCGATTCCTTCACCTATGCAATATGTGAAAACATCGCCAGTGGAGTATGCAGCAATGTGGTTACAGCCAGGATCAAAGTCAATGCCGCGCCCACCGCAGCCGCGGACAGCTACAGCGGCACGAAGAATCGCAAGCTTTCGGTGGCTAAAACCACGGGTCTGTTGCTCAATGACCGCGACCTGAACCTTGACGCATTCGCCGTCACACTGGTCTCCAACCCAGCCAGCGGCACATTGGTTCTCAAGACAGACGGCTCATTCGCATACACTCCAGTCACAAAATTTGTCGGAAGTGTTACATTCACCTACAAGACCTGCGAAACCGTCACGACCGAAAAGCTGTGCAGCGCCGTGACAGCGGTGACGATCACGATCAAGTAGACTGAAATTCAGATTTTGTAGTATATATGGACGGGTGTGATCAAATTTGATTACACCCGTCCAGGTATTTTGTAATAATTGAAACCAACAAGACTTACGTAAAACCCTGGAAGAATCCGCTAATCTGCGCCAATCCACGCGAATTTTAAAAGGATTAGCGAAAATTCGTGAAGATTAGCGGATAATAATTCATTCTGCGTAAGTCCTGACCAAAAAGGGTATACCATGAAAAAAAACTCCATTATTGCCTTTCTTATATTTACCTTCCTCCTGTCTGCCTGCGGCGCACAGCCTGCGGAATCTGCCAGCACTGCAACGCCTGCCCACAACATGGCAAACGTCTTTCCCGAAGTCGAACCGATCTATGAATCCTTCGAACAGGATGGCGTAAAGGTTGAATTCACAGTCAAGGCCGAAGACCAATTCCTTGGAAACGCCGAAGTTGCCGAAGGTTCCTACGCCACCGTGCGTTTTCGCATCACAGACATCGCCAGCGGCAACCCATTGACCGATGCCCGACCAGCCGCATGGATGGATCTGACCGCCAGGAACTCCACCCCGGACGCGCAAGCCTGTCAGGCGAAGATCGACGGTTATCTTAAGGGACAGATAAGCAACCGTCCCCTGGTTGACCTGAATAGTTTTTTCATCCTGGCCATGAATTCAGGCAACTCGATCTCGGTCATTGACCCGCTCATTCAAGTCGGCGGCCTGACCCAACTCTATACAACACTATTACTGGAAAGCCCCGGCGAAGATTGGACAGCCAGCGCTGATGGCAGCAGACTGTATGTTAGCCTGCCCGAGATCGGAAAAGTTGCCATCGCGGATCTGCAATCGTTTCGGGTCACCGACAGGGTGGATGCGGGAGATGTGCCTGTGCGTTTGGCTCTACAGCCAGATGGACGCTATCTTTGGGTTGGCAATGATAGTCAGAAAGGCAGCAAAAGCGGAGTCACGGTCATTGATGTAAAAACACAGGAGATCGCTTCTTCCCTGACTTTGGGCGGGGGGCATCACGAACTGGCTTTTACACCCGACGGAAAAACCGTTCTTGTCACCAGTGAATTGGATGATGAGCTTGCGCAAATAAATACTGAAACTCTTGAAGTTGAGAAGACTGTTGATACCGGGCGGCTGCCCGTCGCCGTGGTTATCGCAGTGGATGGAAAACATGCTTTTGTAGCCAACGGCGGGGATGTGACCATTGATATGTACTCATTGCCTGATTTGAAATTGCAGGATTCCATCAGCGTGCCCCCCGGCATAACCAGCATGACCACATCTCCTGACGGGCGCTGGATCTTTGCGCTGAATCCAAACCAGGATGATGTCTATGTAATTGATGCAGACAGCGGCAAACTTCAACACATCCTTGAAATCCCCAATGCCCCAGACCAGATCGCTTTTGGCAGTGAAACTGTTTATATTCGTCCGCTAAACGGAACGAGTCTATTCACCGTGGCGCTGGCTGATATGGACAGCACTCAGAAACCAGAATTAACAGAGATCCCATACGCCCGCACTGCCCCGGGCAAATCAAATGAGCAGGCAATTTCCAACCCCGTGGCAACCCTGCCCGATGACGGGGCTGTGCTGATTGCGAACCCAGCCGATAATATGATCTATTACCTCTTGGAAGGGACTCTCTCTCCCGCTGGTTCCTATCAGGACCAAGCCACCCTGCCAAGGGCAGTCAGACTCGTGGATCGCAGTCTGCGTCAGGAAGCACCCGGCATATATTCGGGCCGAGTCATCATCCCCACGGGCGGCTCCTATCAGGTGGCCCTGCTGCTCGATGCCCCCCGTCTGCTCCATTGTTTTGATTTCTCAGCCAAACCCGGAACCAATGAAGAAAGTGCGCAGGCGCAAATTGAGATCAAGGTACTCACTTCTCCAGCTCAAGTGAAACCCGGTGAGAAATTCAAACTGGAATTCCTTGTTACAGATGCGGCAGATAAAAAGCCTGTGGATGGGTTGGAGGATTTTATCGTATCGGTCAATCAACTTGGCGGAAACTGGAGTCAAAGATACCGGGCTGTTGCAGTTGGAAATGGTCAATATGAGGTTCAACTCTCCATCCCCCAATCAGGCACATATAACATGCTGCTGGGAATCAGCTCTCGCAACTTCGGCCTGGACAGCATGGCTCCGATAAGTTTAAAAGTGGCTGACTAAATGGCCCGAACCATTATCATGTCTCCCTGAGGGAGCGGTTTTCAGCGACCGAAGGGTCTCGGATATGGTTTGGGAGAGATGTTTCGGGGCAGGGCAAAACGCCCCTCAGCATGATATATTATCGTTATCATTATTGACGTCTACTACTATTATATTCAATCCCAGAAAGGGGAACTATGCCATACTCGATCAATTATGATGAAGTGGGAATTATCAGGCTGGTCTATCAGGGACGTGCGGATTTGAGAGACATGAAGGAAGTGATCGCCTATGGAGTGGCGCTTGCGATTGAGAAGGATTGCTTCCGCGTACTGAGCGACTTTCGAGCCATGAACCTCCAACTCTCAGTGGCTGAACTTTTCTCAATCCCCCTCAATCAGATATCGCAATCGCAGGAGTTGAAGGTACCCTACTTCAAATTCAGACGCGCAGTGGTTGTTCCCGAGGCGGAGTTTAGAAATTATAAATTCGTCGAGACCGTTGCGGTAAACCGCTCTCACCAGCTAAATATCTTTCTCGACATGGAAGACGCCATGTCCTGGCTGCTGGAGAAGTAAACACCCAACCCCTCCAACTTACCACTCGCAACGTGCGCTCGGGTACGCGTCCCAAAATGGGGACATCGTGCCCGTAGGGTAGGCTTTCTTGCACCAGTCATTCTAAGTTGAACAAGTGCCCATCGGACAGTACGCTCACAAAACTTGGCCTCCTCCAAATCGGGTTCTGACATTGTGCCCGAACGAATGCGAGCGGTAGATGCTCAAAAAGGCAGAGGGGATACACCTTTACTGATTAAACGACCACCCCACCGCTCCCGCCACAAAAACAAAATACGCCGCAAAACAACAAAAGCCGATCACGCCCAGCCCGATCTGCACCCACCCCATGATGATGCCTGCTGTGGCGAGACCATCTCCCCCCAGCGGCGGGACCGCACGCGTTTCCTTACGTGCCGCATACCCAGTCAGGATCGCGGCGATGCTCCCAATGATAGGCAGCATCGTAAATCCCAATACCCCCGCAATGAGGCTGATAATCGCCAGCGTACTCGTCTGCGGGACATTTGTGTTGTAGGGATTTTGTTGGTTCATTTGTGATTCTCCTATTTATTGGTTTTCTTTCGAATATTGCCACAGGGCGCGATCCAACTCACGCATGGATAAACCCGTATCCTTCGCAAGTTTGCGACAAGCCTGTGTATAGTCCCACCAAAGATGAAAATTGTAATTGACCTTATCCGCCTCCACTCCAAGTGACCATAACGCGCGGAAATCCAAAATGGGATATGGGTCTTGATGGCAGAAATGCAGGATCACAGACGCAGTCGGCCAGCTAACACCATTCAAAAGAGTTAACGCTTCAATACGTAATTGTTCGCTGGTTGTAGTAAATACAGTGCGTGTGACTGCTTCGATATATTCCGCGGAATTACTGGCGACCTTGGAACGGCTACGCGGCGTCTTCCAGTAACAAATTTGCTCGAATTCAGCCTTGGTGAAGTATCCGCGCTCACGTACCTGTGGAGCGAGCACATTCTCGATCTCGTGATCATAATCCACAGGGTAGTGTGCTGCCAAAGACTTTAGTTTACTGACAGAAACTTTTGATTTGAAAATTGACTTCATCATATATTCATCTCAAATATACCAGTTCACTCCCAACCTCCACCAAACGCGATCTTTATTTGGTGAACATGATGCCCAAGCGAATGCAAGTGGTGGGACTTACGCCGCGCGCCTTATCGTCCCGATGCTCTCAGGAGTGCGGTGAGGCGGCAGGGGATAACATCACTCCACAACGATCACATATTCCTTTTCTCCAGTCTGCCCGATGACCATGGTCGAGAAACACGATATAGAGACTGTGAAAGTGAATGTCCCTGTTTCCTCTGGGACGCCGCTGATTTTTGCACCATTGACGTGATCCACGAAAACAAGTTCAAGCCCCGCAGGCAGTGTTCCGCTTGAAAGTACCACATCGTTCACAGGGGTGACATTATCACTCACGCGGATCTCAACCTCGTACTCCACACCTGTTTGCGCGTTCGGCAGGGAATCGGGTTCGATCTTGAGCAGAGTAGTTGAAGGCGTAAAAATATAGTTGGGCGTGGGCGTCGCTTCTGCGCGGGTGAAGCGGGTGAACAGGGAACAGGCCAGTGACATCATCACAATGGACACCGCCGACAAAATACGCAAGGATTTGTGCTTCATAAAGTTCTCTCCGCTATATTCAAATATTCCAAACCCAACCCCTCCAACCTTTGCGTAGCATCCTGTGGACCCCAAATGGGGAGGCTTTCTTGCACCAATTATTCTAAGTTGAACAAATACCCATCGGACAGAAAATCCCGCAGCGTTGACCTTCCCCCAAGTGGGGGAAGGTGTCCGAAGGACAGATGGGGGTCAACCCCAACCCCTCCAACCTCCCCAAAATGGGGAGGCTTTTTGCATAAGTTATTCTACGTTGAACAAATTCCTATCGAACAGAAAACTCCCGCAACGCCGCCAGCCGCGCGTGCCGAAGGTCTCGCGGTAGCGAGAAGCTATCGAGATATGCCACGATACGCCGTTGTTCGTTCAACGAAGAACTTTTCACAGATAGATTCCAGTACTCAAATAAACTGATAGAGATAGACAATTACAGGCACGAGTGCTACCAGAATGAGTAAAATATGCAGCGCCTTTTGAAGCCCTCTTTGCCCTCCAAGAAAACCTTTTGGAATAGTATTGTCAGGAGCGTTATTTATTTTGTTCAATTGAGGTGCATATTGATCCAACACTGCCCGCGCACGTTTTAGATGGATGTTTATAACTTCCGAAGTGCGATCAATATAGGCTATGGCAAATATATTGACAATTAAAATAACGAGAGGCAGTCCAATTCCATTCATGATTGTCAGTTGAGTGGAATTTTGATAGCCAAACGTGAAAGCTAAAGCGCTCACAGTGAGAACATAATTGGTGATCGTCAGCCGATAACTTTCTCCTTTCCCCATACGATCATATTGGTGTTCATAAAACATGCGAACGTAATTATCGTCAGCGGGTTTTATTTTTGTCGCCATATTTTCTCCTTTTATAACTCTCCCTTAAACGCCCTATCCAGCACGGACAGTAACAACGCGCCCAATTCCTCCCCCGTAGCGGACTGTAACTCCCGCAGCGACGCCAGCCATTCGAGTATTCGTGGTCTTATTCGTGGACGGTTTCTCTCCATCATCACAACTCACCTCTGAATGCTTTATCTAAAACACTCGGCAGCAGCGCGGACAATTCCTCCCCCGTAGCGGACTGCAACTCCCGCAGCGACGCCAGCCGCGCTTGGACACTATCGAGATACGCCACGATACATCGCTTTTTGGCAGCAATAATGAACACTGAATTTATCCTTGTAGAAGAACTATAGCGGTCATCGTAATCCCGCCAATAATAAAGGTTGTATACAAAATTATCCATAAACTATGAACATGCAACTTTTTGTGTAACCATGCAAACTTTGCTGAATGTTTTTCATCGGCATCATCTCGTATTTTTAATAAATTGGATTTTGGATGAAGTTTGTTTATTTGTTTTGCCCAGCTCTCAGACCTGTTTTGAGCAAGTTGATGTCGCTCGTAAAGTTTCATGATTAACAAATCCCCATAAATACCTAAGGCGATCATCAGTAGAAATACAGGAATTAAATTTACACTTAGATTCTGTTGCGTGATAAAGCCAACAATTGCAGACATGATGACAAGAAGCATGTTTGTAGTTGTAGCTCTTTGTTCTTCGATATGTCTCATCTCTGATCGCGCCTGATTATAGAAACTTAACAAGATATCCGTATCGTCTGACATGGTAACTCCTTTTTCGTTTACAACTCTCCCTTAAACGCCCTATCCAGTACGGACGGTAGCAACGCATCCAACTCCTCCCCCGTAGCGGACAGTAATTCCCGCAGCGCCACCAACCGCATTTCATAATCCAAGTTGATTATCTCTCGTTTCATTCAAACTCTCAATTCCCCTTCCCCTAAATCCGCACTTTGGATTTGGGGGAAGGACGGGATGGGGGTCGCTCTCACAATTCACCTTTGAAAGCCTTATCTAAAACACTCGGCAACAGCGCGGACAATTCCTCCCCCGTAGCGGACTGTAACTCCCGCAGCGACGCCAGCCGCGCTTGGACGCTATCGAGATACGCCACGATACGCCGCTGTTCGTTGTAGCTGTTCATGCTTTTCCTTTTTCCAAGAAATCTTTGCCTGAAATTACTTCTGGCACTTGTGCCTTGATAATCCTAAGTTCGTTACGCTTTTTCATAGCAGGGTCAATTATCAATGGTTTCAGTATTTTCATAAGTGTATCAATTGAATCATATGTTACTGTATTTAATACCCAGCTATATTTACCCTGCAAATCCGCCATCATGGCAAAGGGATTTTCACCTTCTTGAATAATCGGCACAAACGGAATTTGATAATCTGGAACCGTTGCTTGCAATTCAAGCGGAGATGATTTTGGGTTGGTAACGTCTGCAATCACAAAATAACATAGACCAGCCAAAGTTTTAATCGTTTCTGTAAAGTCTTTATCCGCAGGTCGGTCAAAATCGAAAACAATTGGTAGTAAGTCGTATTCACGTAGTTTATTTCTTAATGCATCTAATATTGCTTTGCGTTCTGGAATAGCGAATCGACCCAAAATAAGAACAGATTTAGATGTCAGTGTATTAATTGCATCTCGTATCTCTTCGTTGTTTAGGATCAGGTAAACAAATTGAGCAACCTTAATATTATCGACTGTAATTGAAGGTACGTGGTCAGGCGTAATGACTAAATCTTTTTGTTCACCAAATACACCATCCAAATCCCAAACATTAATTCCGTAGACCTCACAGTTAGAAATTTTTGCCTTATCAATCTTCGTACCCACCAATACGGTTTGTCTCAAGCACGCACCTGTGAGATCTACTCCAGTGAGATTGGCGTCTGTGAAATTCACCCTAACGAGGTTAGCATCCCTTAAATCAGCGTCCATTAAATTGGAGTCCATGAAGTTGGCGCCAGTCAGAATGGCGGTTTTGAGTTTAGTTCGAGTTAAGCTAGACCTATAAAGTTGAGTCCCAACCAGACACGCGTCGGTTAGATTTGCTTCATCCAAATTAGACCCAGCCATGAATGCCAAACCAAGATCAGCTTTACTCATATCTGCTTCTCGGAAATCAGCTTCAGGGAGACTAGCTTTAACTAGATTGGCGTGTTTTAGACTGACCCGCCTAAAATCAATCCCTCTGAGGCTGCTCCCAGATAGATCAGCCTCATTTAGGTCAATAACCAGATCAGGATAGTTCCTTCGCCACTCATTCCAAATATCGACACCTTGTTTCAAAATTTCTAATTGCTCTTCATTTGCCATTACAACTCTCCCTTAAACGCCCTATCCAGCACGGACGGTAACAACGCGGACAATTCCCCCCCCGTAGCGGACTGTAACTCCCGTAGCGACGCCAGCCGCGCTTGGACGCTATCGAGATACGCCATGATACGCCGCTGTTCGTCAAGCAAGGGATGTCGATAAACTGTTTTCATTTTATTATTCTCTTCCAAGCATGACCAATTCAAATAAATCCGAGCCAGATGCACTTGGAATCATAGTAGTCTGACCATTGGATAAACTTGCAACTATTTCATCCAAATTATGAATCAATATACCTTTTTCTCTCAGTAAATCAAGTTCTTGCGGGAATTTCACCTGATGAACAACCAACTCAAAACTCCAGGTTCCGCGAAAGAGTTTTTGTCTAATTTTCTCTTTTATTTCCAAATAGAACTTTTTGTTTACCCATTCCTTAATGCCATCTTTTAGTTCTTGTTCTGATCGTGTCTTAGTACTAGCACTTCCGCGACCAATGCTCTTGCGAATTTCCTTGGGTAAGGGGCTCAAGTAACTTATCGGATGTACTGAAGCCTGAACTTCGACATGGCGTGCTTCTATTTTTGTCCCATTTACCCGTATGGCTAACAAATCGATTTCATGAACGCCAAGTTTTATTCCTCGAATAGTGAAGTAACCGTTTCTGTTTAGCCATTCTTCTACAAGTTCTTCGGCAAGAAGCGCCATAATTTACTCCTTTGACATCCAGACGAACATCATCACAACTCTCCCTTAAACGCCCTATCCAGCACGGACGGGAACAACGCAGACAATTCCTCCCCCGCAGCGGACTGTAACTCCCGCAGCGACGCGCCCGCACCAGTCCTCCTCCAAATACGACAGACAAGCGCTTTATTGACATTCATACTTTCAATGTCGTATTTGGGGGAGGTGCTGAAGGCGGAGGGGGCTGCTTTCACAACTCTCCCTTAAACGCCCTATCCAGCACGGACGGTAACAACGTCCGCCCAAAGAACGGGCGCA
Organism: Anaerolineales bacterium; assembly: GCA_013140605.1. GTDB lineage: Bacteria > Chloroflexota > Anaerolineae > Anaerolineales > Villigracilaceae > Villigracilis. The sequence goes on along the minus strand of JABFSL010000041.1, from coordinate 642 downwards.
ACTCCTCCCCCGTAGCGGACTGTAACTCCCGCAGCGACGCCAGCCACGCTTGGACGCTATCGAGATACGCCACGATACGCCGCCGTTCGTCGAGTGGGGGCTCAGGTTGGGACTAAAAGCAGGATACCCGTGAGTATCATGGCAATATTAAGCACGATGACACCGATCGCCCACCAGGCTTTCACTTCCTTGCGGTTCCAACTCATCACGCCAAGTACAGTCCCGACTACTGGTAGTATCAACAAGAGCCAGACTGCTAATCCTTGTATCCCAAGGGAAGTCTCCAACGGCGACCCGGATCGCCTGAACACGCCGAATACAACATAGGACAGCATACCCAAACTCAATGACCATTGAAATAGTTTCATAGCTCTCCCTTAAACGCCCTATCCAGCACGGACGGTAACAACGCATCCAATTCCTCCCCCGTAGCGGACTGTAACTCCCGCAACGACGCCAGCCGTTCGAGTATTCGTGGTCTTATTCGTGGACGGTTTTCATCCATCACAACTCTCCCTTAAACGCCCTATCCAGCACGGACGGTAGCAGCGCGGACAACTCCTCCCCCGCAGCGGACTGTAACTCCCGCAACGCCGTCACCCATTCGTGAATTCGTGGTCTTATTCGTGGACGGTTTTCATA
>JABFSL010000005.1 GCA_013140605.1 Anaerolineales bacterium | reverse complement strand
CGTTGCGAGGGCGGTGCTTTCCCGCCCGAAGCAATCTCCTTAACGAGTTGGGGGTTGCTTCGTCGCGAAGGGCAAGAGCGCTCCTCGCAACGACATAAGAAGGTAACAATGGACATCATTACCGGCAAGATTTTAAAGTTAAACAACTGGCCCGATGGAAAAATTATCGGGATTGCAAAAAGTATCTCGGCGCAGTTATCAGCTCAAGGCGTGGAACGCGACGCGATCCTCAGTCAGATGGATGCAGTTCGGCAGGATCCAGGTCCCTTTCTCGCCGATCCACTCATGGCAGACCTCGCCCGCGAGTGTATTCGGCTCACGCAAAAGGATGAGCCTTCAGTAGACACATTGCTTGAAAGCCCAATCTCCTATCCAATTTGGGGGCGGGATCAAATTGACGATGGCGCTGTTGCCCAAATGGATAGCGCCATGCGCCTGCCTGTGAGCGTGGCGGGCGCGTTGATGCCCGACGCCCACGTCGGTTATGGACTCCCCATTGGTGGCGTGCTCGCAACCGACAACGCGGTCATCCCCTACGCCGTTGGCGTGGACATTGCCTGCCGTATGAGACTCTCGCTGTATGAGGTCTCGCCGATTTTGCTTGGGCAAAAGCCGGGCATTTTCGAAGATGCGCTCTGGAATGAAACCGCCTTCGGCATGGGCGCAAAATGGACCGGCAGCAAGAAGGCGCAGCACGCTGTCCTGGATGATGATTCATGGTATGCAACTCCTCAACTTAAGATGTTGAAGGACACCGCCATGAATCAACTTGGCACAAGCGGAACTGGAAATCACTTTGTCGAGTGGGGCTCGTTCCATTTGACCGAACCCATGTTTGGATTGAAGCCAGGAATTTATCTTGCACTTCTTTCACACAGCGGCTCGCGCGGAGTAGGCGCAAAGATCGCAGATCGCTACAGCAAGATTGCAAGGGAAAAGCATCCCGATCTTGACGCGAGTGTAAAATTTTTGGCATGGCTGTCTTTGGATTCAGAAGAAGGTCAGGAATACTGGCTTTCGATGGAACTCGCGGGCAGGTTCGCTTCGGCCAATCACTACATCATTCACCAACGGGTTGCCGCCGCAGTCGGTCTTAAGGAAGTTGGCGTGGTTGAGAATCACCATAACTTTGCATGGAAGGAAAAATTGTCTGATGGCAGAACCGTCATCGTGCACCGCAAGGGCGCAACGCCTGCTGGCATCGGCACGCTGGGAATTATCCCCGGGTCGATGGGAGATGCGGGTTATCTCGTGCGTGGCAAGGGCATTGCGTCATCGCTCGAGTCTGCTTCGCATGGAGCAGGCAGGTTGATGAGTCGGAGAAACGCATTGAACTCGATCAGCAAGTCCGCGCGGGATGAGTATCTCAAGAAGAATGATGTCACCCTGCTCGGCGGCGGCATGGATGAATCACCGCAGGCCTACAAGCCGATTGAAAGCGTAATAAATGCTCAAACGGAACTTGTGGAAGTACTTGGCAAATTTACGCCGCGCATCGTCAGAATGGCGGATGAGCCGGGCGATAACTAATAACATGGTCTGAGATAATATCTCAGACCATGTTTCCTATTGCGTAACAATACTGTTTTCGGTTATGCTCAAACTAAAGGAAATAAATCCATGGACAAAATACAATCCAAACAATTTCAAGATCTGATTCTTCGATTTTCCCAGGAGACTACAAATTCTGGCCGACAAAAGATAGAGGAACAACTCTGGAAAAATTATGGCACAGAAAGAGTTGTCTTTGTTTTGGATATGTCCGGGTTCTCGCTGCTGACACGCAAATACGGAATCATCCATTATCTTTCGATGGTGCGCCGAATGCAATTGACATCCGAGCCGATCATCAAAACTTATGGTGGCAGCCTGCTCAAATTTGAAGCGGATAATTGTTTCGCAGTTTTCCCCGATACACTTTCAGCAGTCCACGCCGCCATTGCCCTGCAGCTAGCATTTGACGCTTCCAACCTGCTCACATCTGACGATTTCGATGTTCATATCTCCTGCGGAATTGATTATGGCAAGATCCTGATCGTTGGAAACGAAGATTGTTTTGGCGATGCAGTCAACAGAGCCTGTAAATTGGGAGAAGATGTCGCCGCGGCAGGAGAAATACTCGTTACGCAGGATGCAATCAAAACAGTCACATCAGAACTGGATTTCAAACTCCGTGAGGTCAATATATCTGTCTCCGGGCTTACGATTCCCGCTTACGCAATTGCATATCGCGCATAACAGTAAATCCCGCCAGCCGTATCCATTTACGTCAATAGGGTTTTCTACTATTACAAATCCCATTCAACTCTACAGGAGGTAACCTCATGATCATCTACTTTTCCGTTGTTGCTGGCGTCGTTGTAAGTGTTGTACTGCCGTTGATCCGCCCCATGCTTCCCAAGCCGCTCGCAATGAAAAACCCGCCATCCAAATTTTGGGAATACGCAAAACCATATCTGGTCACGGCTGTTTTTTCGCTGATCGTTTCACTCATCATCGTTGCTCTTTTGGGCGACACACTGACCACCTGGCAATCAGCGTTTATTGCCGGGTATACTGCCGACTCAACGCTGCAAAAGATTTCAACGGGAAACACATAACCCATTGAGTAAATCAAAATCGCCCACGCTAATATTAGCGTGGGCGATTTTGATTCGTATTACTAATTTTTCTTCAAAAGTTCAATCGCATTCTGAATGCGCTCAAGGCATTTTTCTCTGCCAATAATTTCCATTGACTCGAACAACGGAGGGCTGACTTTTTGCCCCGTCGTGGCTACGCGTAGAATTCCAAAAACTTGATTTGCGTTTAATCCTGACTCTTCGATATACGCCCGCAACGGCGGCTCGCATCTTTCGTGACTGATATCTGGTTGCGCCACGAGAATCTCGTACGCCCTTTGAGCAATTTCCGCAGACTGCTTCGCGTCCAATCCTTTTGCGATCAAATCTTCGGGAGCGGGCATCACATCTTCCTTGAAGAAGAAACTTCCAAACGAAAGACAATCATCCAATGTAACGAGTCTCTCGCGCAGCAATGGGACAATTTTTAGCAAAACCTCATCATTAACGTTCAATCCCTCACGGGTAAAATAAGGCTTGATGCGCCCGGCCAAGTCCTCGGTTGTAAAGAGGCGGATATGCGTCGCGTTGAAATGATCCAGTTTCTGGAAATTAATCGCGGCTGGTGAAGGAGTTAAATGGTCAATGCTAAAACGCGCGATCATCTGGTCGAGGGTCATCACATCATCTTCGGCGACGCCCCACCCCATCAACGCGATCCAGTTGAGCACGCCTTCGGGAGTGTACCCAAGCTCTTTCATATCCCCAAGAAAAATGGAATGGCCGTCTTTCATAGCGTCGGCACGGTCTCGCTTGCTCATTTTGCCCTTGCCGCTGGGTTTGAGGAATACGGAAAGATGGGCGAAGACGGGCTCGTCCCAACCAAAAGCGCGAATAACGTGGATGTGCAGCGGCATGGACGGAAGCCACTCGGAGCCGCGAATAACGTGAGTGATTTCCATCTCGTGATCGTCCACCATTGCGGCGAGGTGATATGTGGGCAAGCCATCGGACTTTAAGAGGACGGTATCGTCGAGGGCGGAGTTTTCCGTTGTAATGGAACCACGCAGAAGATCGGTGGTTGTGATCGAGCCTTCCTTTGGCATCTTGAATCGGATCACGTATTTTTCTCCCGCATCAACGCGTCGCCGCGCTTCCTCGGGAGTAAGCACGCGGCACAAACCGTCATAACGCGGATTCTGCTTATTCTTCAATTGTTCCTGGCGCACTTCTGCCAGCCGTTCGGAAGTGCAGAAACAAGGAAAAGCCTTATCCAGTTCCACCAATTTCCAGGCATGTTCGTGATAGGTGGAGCGTCGTTCGGTCTGGCGATATGGCCTATGCGGCCCGCCAATATCGGGGCCCTCATCATAATGCAAGCCGAGCCAGTGCAATCCCTCAATCAATTCCTGCTCTGCCCCAGGCTCGTACCGTTTCTGGTCGGTGTCTTCGATTCGAAGGATGAATGTGCCTCCCAAACGACGCGCAAGCAGGAAGGGATAGAGCGCTGAACGAGCATTGCCGATGTGCATACGCCCGGTGGGAGAAGGCGCAAAACGAGTACGAACGGGTTTGGTGGTCAAGAAAAATACTCCTTAATTTCTGCCGTCACACCAGAACTGGCGTGCGGCACAAGCGTTTGCGAGATTGCTTAGGGCTGGGTTTCGACACCCGCACTTGCGTACTGGTGCAAGTGTACACCGCAAAGAACAAGAGCGCGGCTACTCAACCACCAGACCTCGCAGGACGATGTGATTTTTAAAATTCCATTTGTGTGTGGCGCATTACAACGCTTTCAACGAGTCCAATTCCCAGCATCAGCGCAGTGAGTCCACTGCCGCCATAACTAATGAATGGAAGAGGGAGACCTGAAACAGGCAGCACATTCAAGTTCATCCCAATGTTGACAGCGGCCTGGAAAAAGATAAGGGTCGCAACCCCCATGGCGATCATGGAGCCTGCCACATCACGCGCTTTTTGCGCCGCGCGAATACAACGCCAGACGATAATACCAAGTGTAACAATGATCAGCGCCCCCCCGATCATACCGAATTCTTCTGAGCTGGCCGCAAAGATAAAATCGGTATGGCGGACTTTTAGAAAGCGCAACTGGGTCTGTGTGCCGTGTCCATATCCCTCCCCAAAAACGCCGCCCGCACCAACAGCAATCAACGCCTGTCTTACATTATAGCGATTGCCGTAGGTGTCATTTGGGTCTGGCACAACAAAATTCACAATGCGCTCCTGCTGATACGCCTGCAAAAACGGGACTCTTACACCAAGCACCGAGAGCGCCACCAAACTTGCCAGAGCAATAGCGCCGATCACAACGGCAGAGAACACATGCTTAACTTGAATACCATTGACCCACAACATCACCGCAAGGATAACGGAAAGCAGCAGCACATTACTCAAATTGGGTTGAAGAAGAATCATCAAAATAATTCCCGAAGCCCAGAGAACGGCTCCAAACACCCACTTTAGATCACGCGGCTGGTATTGGACAACTTCAAAATAACGCGCCAGAATAATGATCGCAACGATCTTGGCAAATTCAGTGGGTTGTAGAAATAATACGCCCACTTGAAACCAGCGCTGCGCACCAAAAGCAGATTGGCCAAAGCCGGTCAACGTCACCAGGAAGATCATGATTCCCAAATAGATCGGGCGATACAAGGCCAGCCAGTAACGATAATCCACTGAGCCAACCAAAAAGATAAGCACAACACCCAGCAAGGCAAAATAAACCTGACGGGTAATCAACGGCTGTAAAACTTCATTTCCCGCAACAGCAGAGCGGATCATGGCTGTGCCAAAAGACGAGGCCAGCACAATCGCGCCTAATAAAATAAAATCGAAGTTACGCCAGGAAAGTCCACGAGTCATAAAATAAAAACACGGATGCAACCGACATTATGCTGAAGGCTGATCCGTGTCTCCGAATGAAATAAGATCAACCTGCGCGGTGACGAGAAACGCCTCGCAAGGGAATATCCGCAACCAATCGCTGGGAGCGGCCATCACGTTCCAGCGCAAGCTGCACCGCATCAGGGTCAATATCAATATACTTCGAGATGGCTTTTAGCAGATCATCCTTCAATGCTTCCAATTGAGCGGGGGTTAAATCTGTGCGGTCATGAACCAATACAAGCTGCAATCGTTCTTTTGCGCTTGTGGCACTTTGCTTTCGCTTGAAGAAATTAAACATTACTTCCTCCCCGTCAGCCGTTGAAATGCAGACCACAAGGCATTTTGTTGTTCAAGTTCCATGAAGGGCACATCGTGTCCCTGCAGACGTTTGGCGATATTTCGAAAAGCCTGCCCCGCGCGGCTCTTGGTATCGGTAACCACAGGCGCGCCGCGATTTGAGCCAATAATAACAGACTCATCTTCAGGCACAATACCGATCAACTGAATGCCGAGCAAATCCAACACATCTTCGGCAGAGAGCATGTCGTTGTTCTTTACCAGAACTGGATTTAACCGATTAATGATCAGCGCCGGGCTCCCTTTTTCTTCTGCTTCCAAAATTCCGACTACGCGATCAGCATCGCGCACCGCGCTGACCTCGGGGTTGGTCACCACCAAAACGCGATCAGCGGCCGCGATGGAGTTTCGGAAACCGCGCTCAATACCCGCAGGGGAATCAATGATGATGAAATCAGTATCAGGCCGAAGGTCGTTACAGATGCGCACCATGTCAGACGGCGAAACAGCATTCTTGTCTCGGGTCTGCGCGGCGGGAATCAAATACATGGACGGGTAATGCTTATCTCGGATCATCGCCTGCTTTAGTTTACACCTGCCCTCGATCACGTCAACGATATCGTAAACGATGCGATTCTCCAACCCCATGATCACATCGAGATTGCGCAGGCCAATATCGCCATCAATACACACGACCCGCTTACCGTCTGCGGCAAGCGCAGTGGCGAGGTTGGCTACGGCTGTGGTTTTTCCCACGCCGCCTTTTCCAGAAGTAACTGTGATCACTTGAGCGGTCATATTCATTCCTAAAATTGGGTTAGCCTGTATGCCAGAGCTCGGCTTGCAATCTTCCTTCGCTATTAATGCTGGCTATTTCGGGCTTCGGATCTTTTTGTGGTTTGAGCATGGCAGAGACTTCATCCGCAATGCGGAGTTGGTTGGCAGAGAGATCAAGAGCACAAATAAACGAGGAGCGATTCCCTTTCGCCCCGGCATGGATCATGCCGCGCACACGTCCCCAAACGATCACATTTCCTTCAGCAACAACCTCGGCACCAGGGTTGACATCTCCAAATATTACAATATGCCCGGGGTACTCAACACGTGTTCCAGAACGAAGGGTCTTGGTGATGAATAAAGCCGTGTCGTCACTAATTACATCTGCAAACTGTTTTCGTTCTTCCGGCCTCGGCTTGGATATACGAGTCGCCAGCCCCAGCAATTGTGATGTTTTCTCAGTGGTTGGAGATTCGCTAACGACAGCCCATAAAACAACATTACGCTCTGAGAGGCGGTCACGCAAATCAACAAGATCGTTCACTTTCAACACTTGCAAACCAACATCCATGGCCAAACGCGCGCCTTGAAAAAAAGCGGGGCGTTCATCAATTTGCGTGATCAAGGCACCACATTGGTCTTCCCAGGGCGCATCCGAAAAAGACGCAAGAAGTCCATCGCGGATGCCTTTGATCTGAACGAGTGATGTTGTTTGCTCCATAAGATTATTTCGTACAAATTATACCTGACGCGTGACAAGAAACGAAAAAATTGTTGTGAAAATACAATTCCACGGAACAAAACTATTATTGTCCGCCAGTCGGGCTTCCCTGAGAGATATCAATGGCTTTCAATTCAAAATAAGCCTTGATAACGCGTTCGACGATCGGCCCGGCCACGCTTGCGCCTTCGCCACCGTTATAAGCGAAAGCAATCACAATGATCTCAGGGTCTTCATACGGTGCATACGCCAGAGTCCATGAATGGGTCGGCCATGCGCCGAAATTACAACGGTTTGCCTTACGGGCAACATCATCACAATATTCCGCGGTGCCGGTCTTGCCTGCCACTGCGATGGGGAAACTGGAAAACAATTCATTAAGTGTCCCACGCGAATCTGTAACTGATAGACGAGTGCCGCCTCGCACAGCCTCAACTGTTGCAGGATCAACGATCTTTAAAGTATCCTCATCCAAACTACAAACGCTGCCATCACAGGAATAATTCGCGATCATCGGAGTAACTGTGATATCCCATTTCAAATTTGGGGTGAAAGGTGATATTTGATAACTGCCCGGTGTCTGTTCTTGAGAAACTGTAAATAGTTCCGGGTCAGAGTTGAACCACAATTCAACTGGATTTCCCTCGCCATCGGTCACTTCACGCACAATTGTTGGCTGCATCAATTTACCGCGATTGGCAATGGTCGCACCGGACATTAATATCTGCAACGGAGTTGCCAGCACATACCCCTGTCCCACGCTTGCGATATAGGTATCGCCTGTTGACCAGTTCTCGCCGGTATTGATGCGTTTCCATTGCGGATCGGGAATCAATCCATCCACCTCACCTTTTAACTGGATGCCTGATCTTCGATCATATCCAAGCGCGCGGGCATACTGTTGAAGACGCTCGATGCCCAGCCCCTGCTTGATCTCGTCTTCGAAGCCGCCACCCAGCTTATAGAAACAAACATTACTTGAATACGCTATGCAATGTTGAAAATCTATTTGTCCAAAACCTTCCGGATTCTGCTCAAAGATCCAATCCACGAAGGGACGTGTGTTGCTATCAGTACATGTGTCATTCGGATTGAATTTTTCGCAAAGGAGCAACTGTCCAGGTGCTTGAACAATCGTACTTAAATCAACAACCTTCTCGTTAAATGCGCCGGTTGCTGTGGACAATTTAAAAACCGACCCCGGTGGAAACTCGGCAGCGATCGCGTTGTTCAGTAAAAGATTGCGCGAATCCTGACTCAATTGTTCATAATAATAGGCTGGGATCAAACGCGCAAAACGATTATTCTCAAAAGAGGGGTAGGAAACCATCGCAAGAATCTCGCCAGTTTTAGGGTTCATGGCGATCACCACACCGCTGGAAATACGAACTGTCCCAAAATATGTATTCCAAAAATTGATCTCTTGCACCAGAGAGGCTTCGGCCGCTGCCTGCAATCGCGTATCAATGGTGAGGTATAAGTTCTGTCCGGGAACGGTAGGCCTGGGCGGCTCGAGGTTACGAAGTTCCTGTCCGGCCACATCGATCTGCACAACGCGCAAACCATTCCTGCCGGCCAGAATATCCTGCAAAGAATCCTCAACGCCGGCATACCCGATTTTATCGCGGTTTGGCACAAAGCCTTTGGCTCTATATTCTTCTTCAAACAGCGCAGGGATTGGCCCCAAAAAACCCACAACGCTGGCTGTCAGTGAACCTGTTGGGTAATCGCGGATGGGTTCGATGTCAACGGAAACTCCGGGCCAATCGACCGAATTCTCTTCCACTACGCGGGCAATATCTTCGGAGACATTACATTTAATTTTTACAGGACTGTATGGAGCAAGGGTATCCTGCAATGCCACAAGCTGGGCAATCCCAGGCCCGGGCACGCAAGCGGCAAAGAGCTTGGCTTCTTCCAAAGAAGCATCTGTTACCACTCCGCCTACCGGGACATCGATCAAATCGGAAAGCTCGCGGTAAATGCTTTGAATATCCGAAGCATCGTCAGGCAAACTTGCGGGCGTAATCACTATATTGTAGGAAGCCAAATTGCGCGCAAGAATAAACCCATTGCGGTCATAGATAATTCCGCGCGGAGCAGGCACATTCACTTCGAATGTGTAATTGTCAACAGCTTGTGCGGTCCATGTTGATTCTTCAAACACCTGTAAATTGACAAGCCGCATGAGCAAGCCAGTAAATGACAATATCACAACTATATAAATTGTAGCCAGACGCCACGTTTCAAAACGAGCTGGACGTGGTATGGAACCAGTACTCATTCAAACTCCTCTGGAGGATAGACCCAACGGGCCAAATCTCGCATAAAAGTATAAACCGGAATCGAAAAAAGCATATTGAGCAATAAACTGGGCAATACGATCAATCCTACAACATCCCCCAAAGGAAAATTTGTTCCCAAGACTTGCAAAGCAGCAAAGGACAAGAAATTAACGAATAAGGTGCCGATAAAAGTTACACTGAACATAGCAAGTAACGGCGCCTGCCAAACACGCTTTTGCAATGCCTGTGCGACAAAAACAATTGAAAGATAACCGATCACAAGCGCAGGCCATGGCATCTTTGAGACAAAACCCAACATCGCACAGACAAGTACAGCCCAGTGCCAGGTGGATTTTACACGCTCCTGCAGTGCCCAGGCCGCGATCATAATCAAGGGCAGGTCGGCATAACCTGAAAGTAATTTTACCTGGCTGACAACGGAAGATTGCAGGATGACCGCCAGCGCAAGCAGTGGAAACGCAACAAGGTTTCGCATGGCAAATATGGGATTATGGAGTAGTTTGGGGTTCGAGTGGCGCGATATCCACTGGACGGAAATTGGTGATCACAAGCACAATCGCGAGGCGTGAAAAATCCACAGCGGGCTGGATGGTGGCCTGTTGAAACAATTGAAACTCAAGGCTGCGGAGCGTAATCACCTGCCCGATGGGAATGTCGGAAGGATAACCGCCACCCAGCCCCGAGGTTAAGATCAGATCGCCGGGTTGAACCACAGCGTTCTGCGAAATCATATCGAGGGAAATGTCACCAGTGACTGACCCAAATGTGACCGCGGTCGTTTTCGCGTTTTGCAAAGAACTATTGACGGCGGAACCGGGATCAGTAATAAGCTGTACGCGGGCGGCATCTGCGATTACCGCATCTACGCGCCCCACCAATCCCTGATTGGTCACCACGGGCATACCGCGTCGAATATCATCATTTGAGCCGCGGTTGATAATGATGTAATGCAAAAATGGACTTGGGTCGCGGCCGATCACTGCGGCTGCTTTATATGTGCTTTCAGGATTTGTTCGGGAAAAATCCACAAGGGCGGCAAGAATTTCAGTTTCATTTACTCGCTGCTGAAGTTCAATTACCTGCGCTTGTAATTGTGACACCTGAGTTTCAAGTTCGGCGTTACGAGTTCGTAAGGAGGCAATATCACGAGGCGCACTGACAAAATCCTGAACGCCAAGGAAACGAGAGGATATCCAGGTTTGAAGTTCGATCAACACTGAGCTAAATTGTCTGGAGGCGGAGCCAAAGAAACCGCCCAGAGCCAGAGCAAGGATGCCCCCCACTACAAGAAAAATAATCGTTGTTTGTAAAGAGCGGGAATTCATATTTTATAAAACCTGACAGGTCTGCGAACAACCTTGATTATCCTTAGATTCGTTTCGCGCAACCATCTTCACCTGGCATGTCGTATATGAGACCTGTCAGGTTTACAATTATCCAACAATATGACGAGTACTGCCGCGTTCCAAGCCGACCAAATAACGTCCAAGAACATCCAGATCTTCAAAGATCATTGCAGCGCCGCGGGCCACACAAGTCAGCGGGTCTTCCGCAACCCATACACGCAGTTTCAATTCATCGGTGAGGCGTTCGGCAAGCCCTTGAAGGAGCGCGCCGCCACCGGCTAGACAAATTCCAATATCCATCAGGTCTGAAACGATCTCGGGCGGAATTTCATCCAATGCGTCGCGCACTGTGTCAATGATAACCTGTACGGAGGCGCTTAAGGATTCACGGATCTCAACGGAAGAAACTTCAACGGTTTCAGGCAGGCCAGTTACCAAATTGCGGCCGCGTACCTCCATAGTCTTTTCGGGTTGTAATGGATACGCTGAACCGATCTGCCATTTGATCTGCTCCGCGTTTCCTTCACCGATCAAAAGGTTATATTTGTTGCGAAGATACTGCACAATATCCTGATCCATTTCATCGCCGGCAACACGTAGGGAACGGGATGCGACAACGCCGCTCATGGACAAGACCGCCACTTCGGTGGTGCCGCCGCCGATGTCAACCACCATCGAGCCGCGAATCTCTCCGACTGGCAGACCAGCTCCCAGTGCAGCCGCGATCGGTTCTTCGATCAACATGGCCTGACGCGCGCCCGAGGCCATGACCGCATCATAAACCGCGCGCTTTTCAACTTCTGTTACGCCGGTGGGCAGACCCACGATCACACGCGGCCGCGGCAACGGGACCATGCTTTGTTCATGGACTTTGCCGATGAAATACTCAAGCATTACCTGAGTAACATCGAACTCGGCAATGACACCATCGCGAATAGGACGCACCACCATAACATTACTTGGTGTGCGGCCAACCATTTCTTTTGCTTCGAGACCAATTGCTACGGGCTGGCGTAATTTCTTGTCAACAGTGACCCAGGATGGCTCATTAATAACAATCCCCTTGCCGCGAACATGAACTAATGTATTCGCAGTGCCAAGATCTATGGCAATGTCCAGAGAAAAAAGGCCTAACAGCCAGTTAATAGGGTTGAAGGCCAAAATAGGCTCCTAAGTGAGATTTCATGCGAAAATGAATAACATAGCGATTATACCATGAGCCTTAAAATTGGATTTTCGTCAATGCGCAATCCCCCACTAGGGTAGAATTGCGCGAATATCACATCCCAATTGTTCGGAGGATAGTCGTGTCTAAATTTGCAGTCGTTACAGACAGCACCGCTTACATCCCTGCGGAATATGTTCAGAAACATAATCTAACAGTCGCCCCACAGGTTTTGATCTGGGACAGCGAGACCTTTCGTGACGGAATTGACATTCGCTCGGATGAATTTTTCACGCGCTTGAAAACATCAAAAGCAATGCCTTCCACTTCACAAGTTTCCCCTGCTGCAATGCAATCCATTTTTCAACCGTTGGTGGATCAGGGATTTGAGGTATTGGGAATTTTCATCTCATCCAAACTCTCTGGAACTTTACAGTCTGCCATTCATGGCAAAGAGTTGATGGGGATTGCCGGCGAAAAAGTGACTCTCGTGGACAGCCAATCCACCGCAATGGCTCTGGGATTTCAGGCGCTCGCCGCCTCACGCGCACTGGAAGCTGGTGCCGGACTAAAGGAAGTAGTTGCGCTGGCAGAAAAAGCCCACGCAAAAACAGGTGTTTTCTTCGCAGTTGACACTTTGGAATTCCTGCATCGCGGCGGACGTATTGGCGGCGCTCAAAGATTTATTGGCGCCGCTCTAAACTTAAAACCCATCCTTGCGCTCAAGGAAGGCAAAGTTGAAGGCATAGAAAGAATCCGCACCAAGAGCAAGGCTCATGATCGCATATTTGAACTGGTAGCCGAGCAGGTAAAGGGTAAATCAAATATCCGCGTGGCATCTTTACACGCAAATGCGGCAGACGATGCGAAAGCGCTGCTTGAGCGCGTCAAGAATGAGTTAAATCCAGTGGAGATGATCTTCACAGAAGTTAGCCCGGTGGTGGGGACACATACCGGCCCTGGGACTGTGGGTTTGGCCTTTATGGTTGATTAGTAATTGCTTTAAATACACCATCAAGATTACGCTCTCGGCGACTTGAACAAAAACGTCCAGGTTTTTAGGAATCTGGACGTTTATCTTTACTTATTCGGAGAATGCTCCAAAAACTTTTCGATCATTTTAGTCAACTCTCTTAACTTGACGGGCTTGCTCAAATATTCATTCATGCCGGCTGCGAGACAGCGCTCGCGGTCGCCGGACATGGCAAGGGCGGTGAGGGCGATGATCGGAACAGAAGCAAAACGCGGGTCGGCACGGAGGCGGCGGGCCGCTTCAAATCCGTTCATGCCTGGCATCTGGATATCCATCAGGATGATATCGGGTAAAAATTCCTCTGTAATTTGCAATACTTCATCGCCATCGTAAGCCACCAATACCTGATAGCCACGGAGTTCAAGATAATCCTGGGTCATCATCACGTTGGTTTCGTTATCATCCACGATCAGTATTTTTCCGAAGCCTTGTGAAGCGGCACTCTGCGTTGTATTATGTTCTTTATCTTCAACAGCAGGTCGATCGTAAAGGGTTTTAGTATTCATTTGTATTGTCCATGGCAGAACAAAAGTGAAGCAGCTGCCTGCGCCAACTTCACTTTGAACTTCAATACTGCCGCCATGCATTTCAACCAGATTTTTTGTCAGCACCAGACCCAACCCTGCCCCTTCGTGTTGACGGGATAAACTGCTATCCAGCTGTACGAAAGGCTTGAATATTTTTTGCATGTTCCCTGAACTGATGCCAATCCCTGTATCTGTGATGGAGAAACGCATCAGACCCGCCCTGTCATTTGCTTGAACATCAAGTTTTATTGTTCCTTTTTCAGGCGTGAATTTCACAGCATTGCTCAGCAGGTTGACAAGGATCTGCTTGAGGCGCATTGGATCCGCAAGGATTGTGGAGTTTGCCGGGGAGGATGAATACTCCACAGCGATGGATTTCTTATTCGCCAACTGCTTGATAAACACAAGGCTTGACTGGCAGATCACATCCACGTTAATAATTTCGGGTTGCAGTTCAAGTTTACCGGCTTCGATCCTGGAAACATCCAGAATATCGTTAATCAATTCCAAAAGGTGTTCACCGCTGGAGCGGATCATTTGCACAGCCTGCTGCTGTTTTTCACTGATTGCGCCATGCACCCCTTCCAGTAGTATGTCTGAATATCCCAAAATACCATTTAGTGGAGTGCGCAATTCGTGGCTCATATTCGCAAGGAATTCATCCTTTAGTTTGGATGCCTTTTCGAGCAAAATATTGGCAGTTTGTAGTTTTAACTCCGCCTGTTTGCGTTTGGTAATATCGATCAGAGAGGAGCGGCTCATGACAAATTCGCCATGTTCATCATAAATGGCGGTGGCATTGATCAGAACTATTAATATGCTTCCATCCTTACGGATCATTTCAAATTCCAGGTCTTTTACCCATCCCTGTGCTTTAAAACGGGGAAAGGTTTCAGCGAAAACCTTTTTACTCTTGTCGGTAATTAAATCTCCAAATGCTTTTACGCCTAAGATTTCTTCATGAGTATAGCCAAACCAATCCAGCTCAGTCTGATTAATTCTGATAAATATGCCCTTTGAGTTAAGTGAGTGATAACCCGCAGGGGCATGTTCGTACAAATCCTGCACTTCCGCCGTGCGCTCTTTGACGCGTAACTCCAATTCACTGGCATATTGATGGAGTACCCTCTCTGCCCGCTTGTGTTCGGTGATGTCGCGCAGAAATACATAGAGACGCCCGCCTTTGTAGGGCTGATAGTTAACCCTGATCTCAACGTCAACAATTCTGCCATCTTTGCGCCGATGTTTGGTTTCAAAGCGGCCATAACCGCTTGCCAGCACTTTCTGAAGGTGCTCTGCGGTTTCGTGCGTCTTTTCCGCAGCCTCCACATCCTGAACGCTCATTGTCATTAGTTCTTCGCGTTCGTAGCCGATGAGATGGCAATACGCGTCATTCACAACCAGAAAATGCGCCTGGGTATCTAAGATCCAAAATCCTTCCATGGATGTTTTGATGACCGTCTGATATTCCTCCTGTTCTTGTTTGCGCTCGGTAATATCACGGACCAGCATGGAGGCGGTTCGACGACCATCGTTCTGAGTGAGGATGGGGCTGAAATAGGCTGTAAACCAGCGCTGCCCGCCAAGCACTTCCAGAGGGTACTCGATGCTTTCAGGAGAACCACTCGTCAGCACCCGCTTTAGCGCTTCGACAAATGGGCGGCCAATTTCCTCTCCCGAAACCTCGATGATTTTCCGCCCAAGTAATTGGCTTTTGGGTTGAACCAGCAGGCTATCATTGGCCGTCCAGATGTTGAGATAAGTTCCCTGCTCATCGAATTCGAAGACGATATCATCTAGCGAACTGACCAGGGCTTTCATTTGACGTTCACTTTCCTGCGTGGCTTCCTCCGCCTGCCTGCGCCCGGTGATATCACGGATAATGGATGTATAAAATTTTTGGTCATCAACCTGCCAATCTGAAAGTGAAAGCTCAAGCGGGAATTCACTTCCATCTTTACGCAACCCCTCCAATTCGATGGTTTTTCCAATAACGTGTTTCTCTCCGCCCGCTTGCACGCGCGCCATGCCAGCCAGATGCCTTTTGCGATAACGGGCTGGCTGTATCAGCGTCAGTGGCCGACCAAGAACTTCGCTTTCTGTGTAGCCAAATATTTTTTCAGCGCCGTGATTCCAACCTATAATGTTTCCTTCGCCATCGGCAGAGATAATGGAATCGTTGGCGGTTTGCGCCACTGCCCGGTAGCGCTTCTCGCTTTCCAACAGGGATTTCATATCGGTCTTCGCAATAAAATAGATCAAGACGGCGCTCGTCAATACAAAAATCCAGCCTTTTATGGTTTGCATTACCAGATAGGCTGGAGATGCAGGTGGGACAAAAAATTCAAGGGTCTTATCTGAAACCACAATCCATAATGCCCCAAATACTGCGTAGACGAGCGCCGTGCGCAAGGGAGTTTTATTTTTTTTCGTCTTCATTCATTACTCCATAAATGACGGTGCATTCAACAGACTTGAAGGCACTCCGCAAAACAGGATAATTTATTAATGCGAGTATAGCACTCATATTACATGCTAAAAATATGATTTTCCTCCCTAATTTCTTTTATACATTGATTTTCTAATAAAACCTCATAAATGATTAAGCAGAGCGTTGGATGCCATTTTGGGAAAATGTTACGAATCTTTGGAGAACTAAAATGACAGTCACCTTAGCGGAGTACCTTGTGGGTGGAGGTGACTGTTTCTCCACCGCTTTGCTCATCGGGTAAAATAAACCGAAGGGAAAACCTAATTATGATCGATACTGCTCAATTCAACCTGCTTGCCCGATCCCTGCCCATCCTTAAACAAGCTGACGCTTCGTTCGTGCGCGAATTCCAACAGGCCGCTTTTTTCGCGCGCATCTCCGCGGGCCATGATGTATTCCTCGAAGGCGACCGCGTGGAGGCGATTGCATTATTGATCTCTGGTGTTGTCCGCGTTTACAAGATCGGCGAGACTGGCCGTGAAATCACCTTATATCGTTTTGGAAATGGCGCGTCCTGCATTCTGACCGCCAACGCCATATTAAGCCAGAAAACATTCCCTGCCATCGCAACAGTTGAACAAGATGCAGAAGCGGTCATGATCCCTGCCGATTCTTTCCGCGACTGGGTACGGCGTTACGATCTGTGGCGTGAGTTCGTCTTTGACCTATTCTCGCAAAGACTCTCGACCGTGATGGCAATCGTGGAGGAAGTAGCCTTCCGCCGCATGGACAGCCGTGTGGCTTCGTTGTTGTTGGATCAAGCCAAAATCCAGAACCCAATGAAAACCACTCATCAGGAGATCGCAGCCGAATTGGGAAGTTCGCGTGAAGTCGTCAGCCGCTTGATAGAAGATTTCGTCAGCGAAGGAAGCATCCGCTCCGGGCGAGGCACGGTCGAAGTATTGGATTTTGAGTTGTTGAAATCACGTTCGCTTGTGTGACTTTGTCACCGACAGGAATTGAACTACCTCCTATACTGGGGACATCAAACCAATCAACCAAAGGAGATTTTCAATGAAACGCAATATGTCCAATACCGATCGTATCGTCCGCGTGGTTCTTGCCGTATTATTCGCCTATTTATATTTTGGCGGAATCGTGACCGGCACACTGGGTATCGTGCTCGTGGTTCTCGGCGCAGTATTCCTGCTCACTGCCGTGATTGCCTTCTGCCCGTTGTATGCGCCTTTCAAGTTCAGTACCTACAAATAAAGATTATTACAAATCATAAGGAGCAGAGCGGATGAGAGATCATCCGCTCTGTAATGTTTAGCCATGAACAAAATAGAATTTCAACAAAAAATCTCAGAAGCAAACAAGCCGGTCATCATTGATTTTTGGGCAACCTGGTGCGGGCCGTGCATGATGACAAAACCGATCCTCGACAAGCTCGCAAAAGAATACGTGGATAAAGTTGATTTCATGCCGATCAACGCTGACGTTTCGCGTGAGGTGCTTGAACAGTTTCGTGTTTTTGGCATCCCAACCGTGATCACATTCAAAAACGGGAAAGAGGTTGGT
Source organism: Anaerolineales bacterium (assembly GCA_013140605.1). Classification (GTDB taxonomy): domain Bacteria; phylum Chloroflexota; class Anaerolineae; order Anaerolineales; family Villigracilaceae; genus Villigracilis. The sequence goes on along the minus strand of JABFSL010000005.1, from coordinate 20,787 downwards.
CGCGTCACCGGCGCACAGACAGAAAAAAACTATCGTTCCATGTTTGAGGCTTTGGCTGAAGGCAGGGAAGTAAAAGTTCCGCTTACTCCATTTGATCGTATGTTAAGGCTTGGCGCGGGAACAGCCATTATCATGATCGGCATATCCACCAGTAACTGGCTTGTGGCCGGGATCGGTGGAATCCTGATCTTCATGGGCATCTATGATCGCTGTCCGCTGTGGTCAGCGTTGACGGGAATGCTGAAGCGCAAATAAAATTCCCTCGAGACTGAAACCGGTTCCAGGTCCGCTTGGAGCCGGTTTTGCCTGTCATGGGCTATAATTATATATATGAGTCATAACACTCCACTGGTGATCGGCATCGCAGGCGGATCCGGTTCAGGCAAAACGACTGTGGCCCAGGAAATTCTCAACCGTGTTGGCGCGGATAGAATCGCATATCTACAACACGACTCGTACTACAAAGACCTGAGCGGACTACCCCCGACCCTGCGCGCGGACGTAAACTTCGACCACCCCCACTCTCTTGAAACTGAATTACTGATCAAGCATGTCGAATCATTGCGGGAGCTGAAAGCTGCTGAAGTCCCGATCTACGATTTCTCCACCCATAGACGCACCGCCGAGACATTTTCAGTTGCACCGCGCGGAGTCATTTTGGTCGAGGGAATTTTAATTTTTGCCGAACCTGACCTGCGAAAATTATTTGATATTAAGATTTTTGTAGATACCGACTCGGACCTGCGCTTCATTCGCCGATTACATCGCGATATTACAGAGCGGGGACGCACAACCGAATCTGTCATCAAACAATATCAAGCCACAGTACGCCCCATGCATCTCGAATTTGTTGAACCCTCAAAACGGTACGCAGACATCATCATCCCAGAGGGCGGCTTCAATACCGCCGCGCTGGATATGGTTGTTGCAAGAATTGAATCATTGTTAAAATAAACATCATGAAATTTACCAAAGGAGATTTTTGAATGGCAAAGCAATGGACTAAACCACCTGAAATGCAGATCGACCCGAAGAAGCAATACAAGGCCCGCATGGAAACAGACAAAGGCACAATGGTCATTGAACTATTTGCAGACAAAACCCCAATGACCGTCAACAACTTTGTTTTTCTTTCGCGCGAGGGCTATTACGATGGCGTCATCTTTCATCGTGTCATTGATAATTTTATGGTGCAAGGCGGCGACCCGACCGGCACCGGCAGAGGCGGCCCCGGTTATAAATTTGGCGATGAATTTAATTCCAGCTTGAAACATGATAAGCAGGGCATTCTCTCGATGGCAAATGCTGGCCCCGGCACCAATGGTTCGCAGTTCTTCATCACCCACGGACCCACGCCGCACTTAAATGGCAAGCACACTGTCTTTGGTCAGGTTGTGGAAGGACTGGATGTGCTCATGTCCATTCCCGCACGTGACCCGGGCAATGTCAATGCGCCGGCAGTAAAGATCATCCGTGTCACCATCGAAGAAAACTAAACGGCAGAATGTAAAACCACGCGCCGCAAATATAGCAGGAACGCCAATTCAAGAACAAAAAAAATCGGGGATTGGCGTTTTGCTTTTGCGGATGCTGGCGCTGGCTGTGGTCATTGGAATTACTGTCTATATTTTCAGTATTCGTGACCGCGTAGAGGATTTTGCACAATACGGATACCCCGGCATCTTCCTGGTCATGCTGATGGCGAATGCCACAGTGATCATCCCAGCACCCGGGGTGGCGGTTGTGTTCGCGATGGGTAATATTTTCAATCCTTTTTTGGTCGCGCTTGCAGCAGGGACAGGCGGCGCCATCGGTGAATTGTCCGGTTATCTGGCAGGCTTCAGCGGTCAGGCCATTGTAGAAAACTCAAAGGCATACAATCGCGTGTTACCCTGGGTGCAAAAATATGGAGCATGGGCAATTCTTGTGCTCTCTGCGATTCCCAACCCGTTCTTTGATCTGGCAGGGATCGCCGCCGGGGTCGCAAAAATTCCAGTTTGGAAATTCCTGTTTTTCTGCTGGATCGGACAGATCATCAAAATGGGAATGTTCGCGTTTGCGGGCGCGTATTCGATAGATTGGATCGTAAATTTATTTTAATAAAGTCCACTTCGATCAAGGAGAGCATTATGGATGACTTCAAAAAGATAGACTCATATCTCTACAAGAATTTCAATAAAAGCATTTCCGAACTTTCGACTTATGTAGCCCAGCCAAGCATCAGCGCACAAAATATAGGATTGAAAGAGTGCGCGCAACTCGTAAAGGAAATGCTTATGGTGCGCGGCTTCAAAGCCAGAGTCATGGAAACAGAAGGCGCGCCAGTCGTGTATGCTGAACGAAAAGGCAAAAGCGACAAGACCCTGCTTATCTATAATCATTATGATGTTCAGCCGCCTGAACCATTGGAATTATGGGAGTCTCCTCCATTTGAGCCAAGTCTGCGCGGAGATAAACTCTATGGCCGCGGAGTCAGCGACGACAAAAGTCATCTCACCGCGCGCTTGTTTGCGATCGACGCAATTCTGGACACCGACGGTGAACTGCCATGCAATATAAAATTTATCATCGAAGGTGAAGAGGAAACAAGCAGTGTTCACCTCCACGGTTTCATCAAAGAAAACCTGGAACTCCTTAAGGCTGACGCCTGCATTTGGGAATTCGGCGGCGTGGATCATCGCGAAGTCCCAATGCAATATCTCGGTCTGCGCGGAATTTGCTATGTTGAATTAAGTGTCGAATCGCTTGGGACAGATGTGCATTCGGGTTTGGGTGGCAGTATCTTCCCCAACGCGGCGTGGCGTCTCGTTTGGGCACTGAACAGCCTCAAAGGGCCGGATGAGCGGATCCGCATCCCAGGCTTTTACGATAATATTGTTCCTCCATCCGCCCGAGATCGTGAGTTGATGAATGCGCTTCCCGATGTTGCCGAAGTTTACAAAAAGCAATTTGGGGTGAAAGAATTTATCAAGGGCTTGAAAGGCGGCACCGATCTAAAAATGGAGGAGGTTTTCACGCCCACCTGCACGATTTGCGGGCTTACCAGCGGATATCAGGGTCCCGGATCGAAGACGGTTCAGCCTGCATTCGCTTCAGCAAAAGTGGATTTCCGCCTCGTGCCCGGCCAGAAACCTGAGGATATTGTCGCGAAACTTCGCCTCCATCTGGATAATGAAGGCTTCAGCGATATACAGGTTACGCTTCTTGGAGGCGAACCCGCAGCACGCACAGATCCCGACGACCCATTCATAAAGATCGTTGTGGATACTGCTGAGGAGGTTTTTGAATCGCCAATGGAGATTGTCCCAATGATCGGCGGTTCTGGCCCCAACTACCCGTTCGTACATGACCTGGGCCTGCCCGTTGCGACGATGGGACATGGCTACCCTGATACACGCGCACATGCTCCCAATGAAAACATTCGCCTAGACTTGTATCTCAAACATGCGCAGCATATGGCGCGTGTTATAAAGGAATTCGCGAAATAATAAAGTGATCGAGCGCATTGTTTAGCTGAGTACAGCTAAACAATGCGCTTTTGATTTCTTATAATATGACCTTATTCACTCCAATTTCGTGACTTTCTTTTATTTAAACCCGCTTATAATCTGTTTGTATAAATTTTCACGAACAAGAGATTTTCCTGTTTGGTTAACCTATTGGAGGTAAAAATGTTTGTCGGTGAAAGAATGTCTCACCCCGTTATCGCAGTATCACCCGAAGTCCCCATTCATGACGCGCTGGTGATGTTCAAAAAAGAACACATCCGCCGCGCCCCGGTCATTAAAGACGGCAAGCTGGTCGGCATCGTCTCTGAACGAGATTTACTTAATGCATCCCCCTCACCCGTCACCAGTTTGAGCGTCTGGGAAATGAACTACCTGATCAGCAAAGTGACTGTTAAACAGGTCATGAGCAAAAAGGTCAAGACCATTGATATTGACACTCCCATTGAAGAAGCCGCCCGCATCATGGCTGATTCCAAAATTGGCGGCATGCCTGTGGTTCGTTCAGGCAAAGTTGTGGGCATGATCACAGAGACTGATCTGTTCAAAATCTTCCTTGAATTGATGGGCGCGCGCACAAAGGGAATTAGGGTTACTGCTGAAATTGAAGACCATCCCGGTCAACTGGCAGCGATCACAAAAGCGGTTGCAGATGAAGGCGGCAACTTTATTTCCTTCGGCCAATTCTCCGGAACCGATCCAAGCACAAAGATTCTCACATTCAAAATAGCGGGCGTCAAAAAAGACAACGTTCAAAAAGCCTTGACGAAATTCGTGAAGAAATTCTGGGATATCCGACAGAGTTAATCTCTCACAAGAACAATAACAAAAATCCGCTGCTTGTTTCAAGCAGCGGATTTCATTTTCATATCAACGACGCCTTGTCCGTAGACGGTCTTCACGCCCACGCTCTGTCTTTTCTTTTGTAGGGGGTCGCTCGCCGCGACTGCGGTCCAGCACACGGGACTTCGTAACGGGAACACGTTTTGGCCGATCTGTTGGGTGAAGCCGTTTTTTATCAGGAGTTCGGCCACCGCGGCGGCTTACAGCCTTCGTGCCCTTTTCACCTTTCAACTCCTTTACTTCATCCTCTGTCAAATGCCGCCATTGTCGCGGTTTGAGGCTGCCTAATTTCAATGTGCCTATTCGCAAGCGAATGATCTTAACAACAGGCAAGCCTAACAGCTTCCCCACCTCGCGAATCTGACGCTTTTTCCCTTCGCCCATAATTACGCGAATCCAAGCGCCTTTGCCAGACGCAGAAATAAGGTGAACTTCGGCAGGCGCGGTTTTATCACCGTCTTCCAACACAACTCCACGTCGCCATGCATCCAACTGCTTCTCGTCTGGGCGGCGTGCAACTAAAACACTATATTCTTTTAAATGTCCAAACCTTGGGTGAGTTAATTTATTGGTCAACTCACCATCGTTTGTCATTAAGATCAGCCCTTCGGAGTCAAAGTCCAAACGGCCAACGGGATATAAGTGTCCCTTCACAGGAATCAAATCACGGACAGTCTCACGATCATCCTGGCGTTCCGCCGCAGAGAGTACATTTCGCGGTTTGTAAAGTGCAATGTAAACAAGCGTCAAAGATTCCGATTTGGGCAATGCCTTGCCGTCCAACGTAACCTTATCAACAGACAGGTCAGCTTTTTGACCGAGAGTGGCCACCTCTCCATTCACACGCACACGACCTGAAATAATGAATTCTTCACAATCGCGGCGGGAACCATATCCAGCTTGAGCAAGTAGTTTTTGTAAGCGTTCCTGCATAATAACCAACTATCCTTTTAACAATTCATTATGTTCGCTATCGACTTCTACAGGAGCGGCCAGTGGGGGCAATTCGATAATTGAACTCAAACCGAAATGTTGTAAAAACTCCGGCGTTGTAGAATACAAGATCGGCCGCCCCGGACCATCAGTGCGGCCTGACTCTTGAACAAGGCCTTTGCTCAATAAACTCTTCATCATCCCATCACTATTCACACCGCGGATCGAATCCACCTGCGGACGAGTGACAGGCTGCTGATAAGCGATGATCGCCAAAGTTTCCAGCGCGGCGCGGCTTAGGTGTGTGATCGCTTCGAGGCCAAGGAAAAGTTCAACAAGCTCAGCGAGTTCGGGTGCAGTTGTCAATTGAACGCGTCCAGCATTTCGTTGTAACCGCAAGCCGCGAGTTAAGAGGGATTCGTCCAATTCCTTTAGTCCGCGCTCCACCACCGAAGCAGTAATATCCAGCGCAGCGGCAAGCTGGGCAACAGGCACAGGCTCGGCTGAAACGAACAGCATCGCCTCTATTTTTGCCGAAAGTGTCAAATCGGTGTTTGAAGTGGATTGAGAGTCGCTCATGCTATAATTACTCCGCTTAAAAAATTAAATTTCACAAGAAAAAACCATGAAAACAAAAACTTCCCATCTTACTATTTTCTTTACCGCACTACTGCTCGCATCCCTTGCGTGCTCCGTTTTTGCTGGCGGACCAGAATATCCCGCTCAAACCGTCCCATTTTCAGCGGACGAAGTGCAAACCATGCAGACGCAGATCGAACAAGCCTTCATCGATGGCGCCGAAACTGGCATCGTCACATTGCAGATCACGGAAAGCCAGCTCACAGCCTACATTACACAAAAGATGCAGGAGCAAACCGACCCGCCATTCACTGAACCGCTGATTCTACTTCGCGACGGCCAAATGCAACTGTACGGCAAAGTTGAAAGCGGAATGATTAAGGCGAATATTCTGATCACAATGAATGTCGGCATTGACGAAACCAGCGGCCTGCCAAAAATAGAAATCGTATCGGCTGACTTCGGCCCAATCCCAGCGCCCGAAGGGTTGAACACCGCCATCAGCGCCATGATTGACGAAGCCTTCACCGGTTCACTGGGCCCAGTTGCAATTGGCTTCCGTTTGGAATCGATCACAATCGCAGATGGTGTCATGACATTGACTGGTCGGACCAAATAGCGGCTGGATTATACCCGACATGTTCCGCATCCCGCTTCGCGTCCGCCCGAAACTGCTTCTGTTTCTATTAGCATTCGCGTGGCTGACAGTTTCCTGCCGCTCCCCGCAAATTGGTGACGAGATCATCATCACCATTACCGCAGATGGGGCTACGAGCGAAGTCAGTGTAGCGGCAGGTAGTACAGTATCGCAAGCAATGCAAACCGCAGGCCTTGCAACAGGAAAGCTGGATCGCACAGAACCGCCGTTATACACCGTGCTAAGCGAAGGCGACAATATCATATTCACACGTGTGGAAGAGATATTCGAAACCGAGCAGAGAGTTGTCCCATTCGAACAGCAAGTTGTGCGCAATGAAACTCTCCCTAAAGGTGAAACGAGACTTGTGCAAGCCGGCGTAAACGGTCTGGAAGAAATCACTTATAGAAGAATTCTTGAGGATACGGTTGAAGTCAGTAAATCTGCTGTGAAGACTATTGTATTAAACGAGTCACTGCCAGAAATCATAATGGTTGGAGCGCAATCATCCTTCACGCCGCTCAACATTCCCGGCACAATAGCCTACCTTGCTGGCGGAAATGCATGGATCATGGAAGGCTCCACCGCCAACCGCCGCGTGATCGTCAGCACTGGCGATCTGGATGGCCGAATTTTTTCCCTTTCACCCAATGGCGAATATTTGATCTTCACCAGAAAATCCAAAAAGCCTGCCAGTGAAGAGATCAACACACTATGGTCAGTACGAACTAAAAATCTGGAACCGAAACCAGTTTATCTACAAGCAAAGAATGTTGTCCATTTTGCTTCGTGGATTCCCGGCACAAATTCAGTGGCCTATTCGACAGTTGAACCGCGCAGCACAGCCCCCGGCTGGCAGGCAAATAATGACTTGTACCGCGTCAGCATCACGGGCGGCGGTCCGCGCAAATTGTTGGATGCCAACAGCGGTGGTGTGTACGGCTGGTGGGGAATGTCATTTGCATATTCCGCGGATGGTAGGCTGGCATATTCACGCCCTGATGAGATCGGCCTTGTCGATCAGGATGGCGGTTATCTGAAACCGTTGCTTGAGATCACACCGCTTAATACACACAGTGATTGGGCATGGATCCCTCCCATCACCTGGGGCGCTGACGGAAAGAGTTTATACTTCGTGTCTCACGCGCCCGCTCCAGCACCCGTCACCGGGGAAGAGTCACCTTTTTTTGACCTCTCAGCTACATCGTTCAGCAGCGAAGCGACCGTCTCCATCATCGATTCAACTGGAATGTTTGCCTATCCATCCACATCATCCGTAAAACCTGAAGGCAGGGAAAATTCCTATCAGGTGGCGTACTTGCAATCGATCTTTGTGGAGCAAAGCGAAACAAGCCGCTATCGGCTTGTCGTAATGGATCGCGATGGTTCGAATAAAAAAGAGCTTTTCCCGCCCATTGATTCAAGCGGATTGGAGCCGCAAACACCGAACTGGTCGCCAGGGGCGATCGAGGGACAGGCGGGTGATTTTATTGCAGTGATGTATCAAGGAAATCTTTGGCTCGTGGATAGTGAAAATGGTGATGCCTATCAAGTTACCGGGGATGGGTTGATCAATGGAATTGATTGGAATTAAATCATGAAAAGAGGCATATAAAAAATGAGAATATTGATTACAGGCGCAGCTGGGTTCCTCGGCTCACATCTTTGCGACCAATTGCTAGGGGACGGTCATGAAGTCATTGGCATGGATAATTTTGTTACTGGAAGCCCGGATAACATTGCCCATCTTGCCAATAATGAAAAGTTTTCGTTCTACAAGCGGGATGTTTCAAATTATATTTTTGTACCTGGCAAGGTGGATGCGATCCTGCACTTCGCTTCGCCCGCCAGCCCAAACCCGCTTTCAAAATCAGGTTATTTCAATCTTCCCATTCAAACCATGAAAGCCGGCGCACTTGGAACGCACAATTGTCTTGGTCTCGCACGCACACAAGATGCGAGATTCCTGCTGGCATCCACAAGTGAAATTTACGGCGACCCGGAAGTACATCCGCAGGTTGAAACCTATGCGGGAAATGTGGACCCCGTTGGCACACGCGCCGTGTACGATGAGGCTAAACGCTTCGCTGAATCATTGACCATGGCCTATCACCGATTCCATAATGTAAATACACGAATCGTCCGCATCTTCAATACATACGGTCCGCGCATGGATTTGGAAGATGGCCGCGCCCTGCCAAACTTGCTTAAGCAAGCCCTGCTCGGGCAACCGCTCACCGTGTACGGAGACGGAGGCCAAACCCGTTCATTTTGTTTTGTGAACGATCTCGTTGACGGGATCGTAAAACTGCTTTATTCAGACGAGCACTTCCCAGTCAACATTGGCAACCCGATTGAAATGACCATTCTGCAGTTCGCGGAAACGATCAACAAGATCACAGGCAACAAGGCGGGAATCACCTATATTGATGACGCACGAAGCGCACGCGACCCACAGCGCCGTCAGCCAGACATCACCCGCGCCCACGATATTCTGAATTGGGTGCCAAAGGTGGACCTCGAGGAAGGCATCCGCCGCACCATTCCATTCTTTAAACAAAAACTGGGGATTGCATGATCTTTACAGATACGAAGGAACGTTCCCGCTTTTATAAATTCGCAATAGTGGGAGCGCTCGGCGCAGCGATCGATTTCGGGGTGATGAATCTGCTGTCTCATTTTACGCATATATCCCTGGTCTACGCGGGAACAATCTCTTTTACGTGCGCCGTCTTCAGCAACTTCATCTGGAATCGTTTTTGGACATATCCTGAATCGCGTTCACGCCCGCTTCTCAACCAGCTTGGAATGTTCTTTCTCGTAAACACCGCAGGGGTGGCGATCCGCATTCCCACCCTGCATTATCTTGAGCCGCCAGTGCTTCGTTTTTTTGAAGGCGTATTCCACACGTCCGCCAGGATCGCGGAGTTCTACGCCAACAACATCACACTCGCGGCCGCGGTTGGAATCGTCATGATCTGGAATTTTTTCGTTAACAGATATTGGACGTATAATGACATTGACAATATTTCCTGAGGCACGTCAATGAACACTCCACGACCCACAATAATTCCCATTTACACCACAAAAGGTGACGCAGAAGCGTTTTTGGCATATCCATACCTGTTCAATAGAAATGGCGACTGGGTTGGGTTTGTAACCCCAAAGCGGGATGTCTACTCCGTGATGGGACAATACGTTGGCACATTGACCAACGACCCACGCATTGTTCGCAAGAAAGCGACATCCACGCTCAAACCCCGCCTCAAGCCGCCTCTAAAACCCCAAAGAATTTATCTCCCCGCCACAATTCCACTCCCACCCATGATGCCTGAGTTGAGTCATTCAGTCATTGATGTGTTGCTCGACGCTCCCGAACTCCTGCACACAATAGATAGTGGCGATCAAAGACAAGATATGGATTAACTTTAGAAACAAAATGACACATAACCTCACACCAAAAACCATTAGCGCTTCCAGAATTCAGCTTGCCCAATTAATGCAGCCCGAACACGCCAATAATCACGGTAATGTCCATGGCGGCTGGATCATGAAACTCGTCGACGAGGCGGGCGCGTTGGCCTGCATGCGTCACTCCCAAAGCAAAGTGGTCACCGTCGCCATCGACTCGATGACCTTCCGCAACCCCATCCGAATCGGAGACCTCGTCATCCTCAACGCCGAAGTCTCATTTGCTGGCCGCACATCCATGGAAACTGAAGTGCAGGTCATCGCAGAAAACCCTATTACAGGTGAGCGCACAACCACCAATACTGCCTATCTGGTTTACGTCGCCCTCGACGATGACAACAAGCCTCAACCTGTACCGCAATTGCTCGCAGAAACAGAAGAACAAAAACAGCGCATGGTTCAGGCCAAAGAACGACAAGCGTATCGTATCGCACAAAAATAATTTCCAAACTTGCAGAAACTCCGCCAACACCCAATTCTTATTTTGCTGATCATCAATATAGTGGTCGGTCTCCTTACTTTCCGTAATTACGGATTATCCTGGGACGAACCGCTCTTTTATGATTACGCCAACGCGCTTGGGTACGCCTACACGCCCAGTGAATGGTTCAGCGGAAACTTTGATCTTGAAAATGCCTATGGCGCCAGCGGAACAGATCACGCCAATCGCGGCCCAGCCTATATCCTGCTCGCCCAGCCTGTTGTATCTGTATTTGAATCTTTTGGCATTGATAACGCCTCCACATGGCATCTCGTTAACTTCCTTACATTTCAACTTGGCGTGTATTTACTTTATCGCCTCGCCAAAAAGTGGATGCATCCTTTCGCCGCATTAGCATCAGCCGCATTATTCGCATGGCAGCCGCTTTTATGGGGACATGCGTTTATCAACCCCAAGGACCCGCCGTTCCTCGTTTTTTTCCTGGGAGCGATATGCTTTGGCTTTGAAATGATCGATGCGATTACACAATCAGACCCTAAAGGTTTGCGTAGCAACAAACACAACTTGGCGGAGAAAAAACCTTTAGGGTCTATATTTCTTGCCGCGTTCTTTCTCGGCATTGCCACATCCATTCGCGTGCTTGGCCCGTTGGCTGGAATCCTGGTGGGGATTTACGCGCTTGGGAAATTCGACAAATCCACAGCGGTGATACTGATAAAGTACTTTGCAGCGTACTTTGTCCTTACCATACTAATTACATTTTTAACATGGCCTTACCTATGGACAAGTCCGTTTCAAAAATTTATTGAAGTCTTCGGATTCATGTCTGATAATCCAACGCAACTCCCTGTCCTTTTCAACGGGCAGGTCTACAAAGCGGATGAACTGCCCCGTAGATACCTTCCAACCCTGCTTGGCTACACACTCACCGAACCGATATGGCTTTTATTTATTGCTGGCGTAACGATTGGATTTTGGAAATCAAATAATAAACAACGAATAACGCTCGCGCTTGCATTGCTTTGGTTCATAGTACCCAGCGCATATGTTGTATTCCGCAAGCCGCCAATGTACGATGGCTTTCGACACTTTTTATTTATTCTCCCGCCAGTTTTTATCTTCGCAGGATTCACATTCGAAAAATTATTCACGGCAATAAAAACACAATGGATCGCAATTGCACTTACACTCGCCCTGCTCGCACCAGGCATCTTCGGAGCGCTTGGACTTCATCCCTACGAATATGCTTATTACAACTCCTTCACAGGCGGAACAAGCGGAGCATTCCGCACATACGAAACAGAATACTGGCTCACTTGTTACAAGGAAGCCGTGCAAGGATTCAACGAACAGAATGCGCAGCTCTTTGTTAAACGAGAACCGTATATTGCGGAATATTATGCAAACGGAAATATCACCATTCATGATTATCGCGCTGAATTCGGCAATATCCAATCTGGTGATTTTGTGCTGATCAACACACGCACAAACGAAGATGTCAACACATTCAAAGATGCGCCTGTCATTCTCTCGGTTCAGCGCGGAGGCGCGGTATTTTGTGTGATCAAGCAAGTACCCTAACTAAATGACCTGCCCAATGCAAACCCTCCGCACAAAACTCTCTCACCCTATTTTTTTATTTTCATTCATAACCCTGCTTGGCTACGGCCTGCTCCTGCCGCTGACAGGCTTTTATTGGGATGACTGGCCTTTCGCATGGATCGCGAAATTTCTTGGCCCCGCTGAATTTATCCCTGCCTTCATGCCGTTCCGTCCATTTTTGGGACCGATTTTCTACGCGACCACCAGCCTCATTCCACCGATCCCACTGTATTGGCAGATCTTCGCGTTAATCATCCGCTTCTTTATTGGACTTTCAGCCTGGTGGACTTTCAAACAAGTTTTCCCAACCCGACCGCGCTTCGCGCTAATCCCTGCACTTCTTATCACAGTTTTTCCTGGATACAGTCAGCACTGGGTGGCATACACCCATATCAATCAGGAATTGATTCCATTTATTTTTTACATCTTATCTTTTGGGTTTACCTTCAAAGCATTACGCGCTGAACGCCCCTTATCCTACACGATCATCGCGCTTCTTCTTCAAGTCTGTGGAATTTTCCCCACCGAATATTTTTTCGGTCTCGAAGGCCTGCGCGTACTTTTTCTTTTCTTCTTCAACAGCGACGGAAACTTTATTAATCGCATCCGCTCCACGTTTAAAGTTTGGTGGCCTTATTTACTGATTTGGATACTCAACGCGCTTTGGCTGGTCTATTATTACAAATTTGGGCCGTACAACTCTTACGAAGTCACAGCCGCGAATGATGTGACCAGGGCCAGTTTACTTTTCGAAATTGTAGATACACTCTGGAAAGTTTGTTTCTATGTTTGGGGGCAGGTGTTGGTCTTGATCTCATCCAACATTCTCGCGCCTTCATCCCTGCTTACACTGGCATTGACCGTCACAGCTTTCGTAGCGTTAACTGTCTTTTCAAATTTACTGGAAGGAAAAACTGAAAATCGAAATTTTGCACTTTCATTAATCGTTGTCGGCCTGATCGGCATTCTACTTGGACGACTACCGTCACTGGCTGCGGAGTTGCCGCTCAGGCTTCAAAGCAGTTACGATAGGTTCATGATCTCCATGATGATCGGGGGAAGTTTTTTCATCGTCGGCTTGATCGAATTGATCTTTCAAGACTCAAGAATTCGAAATATTGTGTTCATTGCTCTTGTCGCGCTGGGCGTGGGGCAGCAATTCTTCAACGCCAACGTCTTCCGCCGTGACTGGGAACAGCAGCGCCAAATCTACTGGCAACTGTCATGGCGCATTCCAGCACTCAAACCAAACACGGTGCTCCTCACGCATCAAATGCCAATTGACTATGAAACCGATCTATCCTTCACCGCGCCCATCAACTGGATTTACGCCGACAAAATCATGCCGCCCAATCTGCCTTACGCGCTGTTGTATACAGAAAAAAGAATTGGCGGCCCAACCCTGCCCTCCCTTGCCTCAGACACAAACATTTCATTTGCCTATCGGACAGTGAACTTTAATGGCTCCACTTCGCAAGCTGTTGTGATCTACATGCCCGCAAACGGATGCCTGCGCGTGCTCGACCCATCACGCGGCGATGCGGAGATATATTCAAACCTGCCTGATTCACTTACGAATGCAATTCCAATCTCAGACCCGTCACGGATCATTACCGATCCCGCCATAGCCGCGTCACCAACATTTCTGTTTGACGAGCCTGAACACACATGGTGTTACTATTTCACAAAAGCAGAACTCGCATCTCAAATTGGCGATTATGAAAAAGTGTCCACACTTGGAAAAGAAGCAATTTCAAATGGATATGCTCCAGAAGATTCAAACGAATGGCTGATATTCATTGAAGCATATGCTCTGACCAATGACATGGACTCCGCGCAGAAATTATCAGAAAACACTTTGAGCGCGGACACGAAAATGCGTCGGGGAGTATGCGCTGTTTGGAAGCAGATTCAGGCTCGGGCGGGCGCGAAGCGTGATGCGTCAAAAATCGCCGAGATACAATCCGCGTTAGGCTGCATCCAATAAAATCACCCAATTTCGTCATGCTATAATTTGTTCTCTATGATTCCTTCCCCACGCCTGTTATTGACAATTGATTACGAATCCTGGTATGCGCCTTCGCGAAGATACGATTCTCTCACTTCAAAAGAGCGCCGAAATTTGGATGATGGATTTGCATGCAATGCGCTTGATCCCATTTTGGAAAAACTAAAGGATGTAAAAACAAGTATTTATTTGGTTGGTGAGTTGGTGGAATGGTACCCAGACCTGCCGCAAAAAATAGCGGACGCAGGGCACGAGGTTGGCTTTCATTGTCAGGTGCATCGCCCGCTTACCACCGTTGCGGATATTGAACACGATCTGGAAAAATCTTTTGAGTGGCGCAGGAAATACAACGTGCGCGGATTCCGCGCTCCAATGATCAACACTATTGAAGATGTTTACCCGATTTTGGAACGAAACAATTTTATCTATAGCTCATCGCTCTATGCGCCAACGGGAACAGTTTTGCGCAAAGGAAATATTTGGGAATTGCCAGTCAGCACTTTTCCTTTGCTTGGGCATCCCGCAAATATTCAAGCGCCGCGTAGAATGAATCTGCCGCTTGTGCTTGGCGGTGAATTTCCCTATGGCTCAAGCATGATGAGCGGACTATTTACAAAAACTGTTTTTAGAATCATCGAAAGGGAACTGAAGGCGGGGCTAAGCCCGGTAATATTTCTGCACCCATACGAGATCGTTCCGCCAAATAATTGGCCTGCCCGTTTTGCGCGTGACCTGCTGGCGAATCCGCTTCTCTATCCATTTACATTTAACAAATCGAATTTCCTAAATGATTTATTGCATTCATTTCCAATATCCACACTTGCCGACTTTATCAAAGAGAGCGCTCAATGAAAGTTGAAAAAGTTGGCGCGCTGAGTTTTCCATCGCTCGAAAAACAATTAAGTTTTTCAGGTCTTGATACCTGGACGAGTTTTGTTCAATCTGTTTATGATTATAAAATTCATCGTTACGCCGTGTTGGAAAATTCAAATCCAGTGGCGGCGATTTCTTTGACGGAAGTGAAGCATCCGATATTTGGACATTATTTGATCACGGCGCCTTTTGGCAGCTACGGCGGATTCGCCTATGAAAACTCTGAGGCTCGCGATCTTTTACTGGATGAAATTCGACAATTGGCAAAGCAGACTAAAGTTGAATATGTTTCCATCCACCACGGAGAAGGCGCATCAACCCCACCCGACAACTGGATTCAAAATTCCGCATATTCCACCTACCTGATAGATCTACCGTCCACACCTGAGGAGCTTCTAAAAACTTTCGCATCTGACCACCGCAACCATGTGCGCAAATCAACAAAAAAGGGATTCCAGATCCGCTTCGGGCATCTTGACTTGCTGGATGATATTTACGAAGCATTAGCCCAAAGCATGCATGAACTTGGCTCGCCGTATCACACAAAAACATATCTGAGCCAAATGGCGGAGTCGCTTGGAGACACACTTGAGTTTGCGGTGCTATACGATCCACAGGGAAAAATAGCTGGCGGCGGCGTCTTTATTTATCAAGGCGACACGATCTTCAATTTGCACGCGAATATCTTACGGCACGTACGTGCTGCTTATGCTGGAGAATTTCTTTACTGGTCAGCCATCGAACGAGCCATACAAAAGGGAATGAAAACTTTCGACCTGGGACGCAGTCTCATTGGTTCAGGGAATGAAACCTTCAAAATGAAATGGCAGCCCCGCAAAAAACTTTTAGCCTACTGGCACTGGCTTGCGCCTGGGCAGGAATTGCCAGCGCTGAATCAAAAGAATCCAAAATTCCAATTGGCGATTGCCGTATGGAAACGCCTGCCCGCATTTATTGTCCGCCCGCTGGGACCGTATATCGTCCGCGGGCTGGCATAAAAAACAACCATGAATTACACAATTCTCAACCTAAAAGAACTTCCTGTTGAGCTTTTACCAAGGCTGGCAGAGATCCACATGGGAGATCGCGGACTGCTTTCCAAATTAGGATATCCGTTTGTGCTGCGCTATTTCGAGATCGCGTATAAAGACCCGCGTGTGATCGGAGTCTTTGCGCAGGATAACAATTCAGGTGAAGTAGTTGGTTACGGCATCGCATCACCCGAGCCAGAATCGCTCACATCACAACTCACGAATGACAAAAGCTGGTTTATAAGACAAATCATAAAATTATTTTTTACGCGACCTCTTGTTTTTATTCAATTAATAATTTCAAGCATCACCATCAAAGGACAAATGAACGAAGTAGGCGCAATCGAATGTGTTTACTTTTCTGTTGATCCAAAATTTCGTGGGCAAAAAATCGGGCGGACAATTCAAAAAGCATTGATGGATGAATCGCGAAAATTGGGATATAAAAAAATGTTAGCCAGCATAGAGACCTGGAATAAGGCCAGTCTTTCGGCAACATTATCAAATGGCTTTACAATAGCCAAAACATTTCGTGAAGGGCAATATCACAGACACCGCATGGAAAGCAAACTCTAAATCATGACCACACATCGAGAACGAATTCAAGCATGTCTCCGTGGGGAAACCACAGACCGCACACCCATTGCACTTTGGCGGCATTTTCCAGTTGACGACCAGGATCCTGAAACCCTCGCCGCGTCTACTTTGCATTTTCAAAATACTTATGATTTCGATATCGTCAAAGTCACACCCGCCTCATCTTTTGCTGTAAAAGATTGGGGCGTGGAAGACAAATGGATGGGCGATGCAGAGGGATCACGGCGATATACAAAACGAATCATTCAGGAACCCGGCGACTGGGAAAAGCTCCGCGCAGTTGAGCCAACCTCTGCGCATCTCGCGGAACAGTTGGCCTGTCTCCGGCTAATTCGACAGAATCTCAGCCCGGAGACTCCGCTCATCCAATCCATATTTAGTCCGCTGGCGCAGGCGAAAAACTTAATTGGCAACGAGAAGCTAATCGAACACATGCGTGAGTACCCAGAAGCTTTGCTCAAAGGATTGGACACCATCGCAAACACAACAGCAAAATTTGTGGAAGCTGTCTGCGAAACTGGAGTGGATGGAATCTTCTATGCGGTGCAACATGCGCAATCAGAATTATTATCGCTTGAAGAATATAAAACCTTCGGCATCCCGTTTGATCACAAAGTTTTGGAAACAACTGATGATCTTTGGTGCAACATGCTTCATCTGCATGGCAGGGACATTTATTTCTCTTTATTGCGTATGTATAATTTTCAAATCGTCAACTGGCATGACCGCGAAACATATCCATCACTGGCTGAGGCGCAGAGTCTCTTCAGGGGCACGCTATGCGGAGGCTTGAGGCAGGATACTCTCGTTTTCGAGGATCAGGCCAAAGTTAAGGGAGAAGCGGAGGATGCGATTAAGCAAACAAAATCCCATCGTTTCATCCTCGGTACTGGATGTGTTGTTCCTGTGACCGCATCGCATGGAAATTTGATGGCCGCAAGAAGGAGCGTCGAGTGACCCTGCGTGTAATTTCGGGAAGTGCAAGGGGAAGAAAATTAAAATCTGTACCCGGCGACACCACGCGCCCGGTGATGGATCGAGTCAAGGAAGCTTTGTTCAATATTCTCGCAGGCGATGTTCTTGATTCAAATTGGTGGGATTTGTTTTCAGGCACAGGTGCGGTCGGAATTGAAGCGTTAAGCCGCGGCGCATCCTTCGTACGGTTTTCCGATCTTAATCGCGCGCCTGTTGAAACCATCAAGGAAAATGTTGAGCATTGCGGATTCAGTAAACAGGCAGAGGTGCGCAAAGGTGATTCCTTCAGCATGTTATCTGCGCAAGTCGACAGGAAGTTTGAATATATTTACATCGCCCCGCCGCAATATCAGGAAATGTGGTCAAAGGCTTTGAAACTGGCTGACGATCATATTGGCTGGCTGACAGATGACGGAACCGTAATCGTACAAATCGACCCGACAGAATATCAAGAGATCGAATTAAAAAACCTGGAAGAAACCGAACAAAGAAAATACGGAAGCACATTGATCATTTTTTACGATCGATTAAGCTGATCGAATCAAAAAAGAGCATCCTCAACAGGATGCTCTTTTTTGATTCAGGAGAATGTTTTAGGGAGTCGAGTTCGAATTTGAATTGGAGTTGGAGTTTGAATCATCATCTGATGAGTTGGAGTTGTCATCTGACGAATTGGAATTGGAGTTTGAATTCGAGTTGGAGTTTGAATTACCGTTTGTCTTTACGCCCTTGGCTTCAACCTTGGAAGCCAGCATGGTTGTTTTATTATATTTCACTTCAACCTTGTCGCCTGCCTGCAGGTCGGCTGCGCTGACATTCTTGCCGTTACGTTTGATACGGGTTGACCCGTCCACAGTAATGGTAACGCTTGAGCCGCCTTTCTTCGTGATGGTTATTGTGCCAGGCCCGGCTGACGAGACAACTCCGTTAACTTCACCATTTTTATTTGAAGAAGAGTTGGAATTATTGGATACTTTTTTGGCCTTGGCGTCGATCCGCAAGGCCAGCATGGTCGTCTTGTTATATTTTACGCTGACTCTGTCGCCTGCCTGCAAATCAGTAACAGCAACGTTTTTGCCGTCGCGCTTGATGCGGGTTGACCCATCAACACTTAAATTAACCGCCGCACCGCCCTTCTTGGGTGTGACCGAGATAAAACCTGATCCTGCCGCAGAAATACTCCCCTCAACTTCGCCCTCCGATTTGGCGCTGCTTGAAGCAAAGGCTGGGGATGCCGTTGAGATTAATAATGCAAAAGCAATGAACGTAACAGTAATGAAGTTTATGAGTTTTTTGGACATTTTTTATCTCCTTTATTATATTTAGTCGGCGAAATTTATAAAAAGTTATTGGCTGATCAATTCTCTAATCTAATTCTCATATTTGAAGTTCATCTCTCCAGTTTTCACCTCCATGGTGCGGTGATTAGGGAGGTTTCAAGATCCGCTGCATGGCCGAGATAAGGCAGCCCCCAAGCCTCGGAAATCGTTTTTAGGATCGAGTAGTGCGAATATGGCGTAGCGTCTTGAAAATTCTCCTTTGCTTGTGGAGAGATCAATACGGTGGCGATCCGCCCGCCAGCGGATGGCGGCAGACCGCAGCATGAATGTTCGCCCTGCCCTTCATCCCAGGTGAGGATGATGAGGTAAGGTTCGGCAGTGGATTCCAGGGCGGGAAATAGCTTATCCATTTGTTCCTTCAAAAACTCATCCGCCAGGTTGAGAGAGCAATCATGGGCTGAATAGCAAATGTCTGGCGTGATAAAAATAAAATTAGCAAGATCGTTCGCGGCGATGTCCGCATCCATTTGAGTCAGAGGGACAATGCTTCGTTGACATCTTTCCGCATCCAGGCGGATGGGATCAAAGAAGATGAATGGGTTATGTTTTCGCAAATAACGCGAAGTCTCACCCTCATAACAAGGCTCTGGCATATCGTCCTGATAGGTCTTCCAGGTGCGTCCGCTCGCTTCGATGAGGTCTGGCAGGCTGGGCGAGTTGATAAAACAACTCTCAAAATTGGCACAATTGTCTGTGATCCCGAATGTGTCTCCGCCGATGAGGGAGATATAATTTGGCAGGCTGGGATGAGTGGTGGCATAATGCTGGGTTAAAAGCGTATGTGAACTTGCCAGCAAATTAAAATATGCCATGTCGCCATTCCCGATGACTGTTCCAAACTCTTTGTTTTCAAAGATGATGATCACAATATGCGAAAAATTTGGGACAAGCGGCAGGGGTGTTGGGGTTGGCAAAATTGTCGGCGTTGGTTCTGGCGTCTCGGTCAGAATGGGCAAAGGCGCGAGAGTAGGTAGAGACTGCGTGGGCGCTGACTCTGTCAAAGCGGGCTGGCAGGCTGAGGTTAGCAGGGAAGCGCTGATCGTCATCAAGATTAAGTATTTAAGAAGTCGCATGAAATTTCCTTTTATAGGCACAAGGATAAATGTTTTGAAACCGCAATATGGGTATTACAATGTTTTTGCTACAATTCAATTGTCGATCAACGGGCGCTGGATTCCATGATTCTGTGAGATAAGTTCAGGAAGAAAAATTTTATGACCACGATACGTACCCCCGCAAGGATCATTCCCCGCGCATTTCCGGGCATAAAGCCAGCCGAGGTGGAGGAAATCATTGCGAACAGCCGCATAAAAACATATCCGCCAAATTCGGTGATATGCAAAGAAGATGCGATCGAGCATACGTTTTACATGATCCTTGAAGGGAATTTTGAAGTCACAAAAACGATCAATAATTCAGACAAGCGATATTTGAAAACACTCAGCGCGGGAGATTTTTTTGGGGAGATGGCGCTGATCCATAACGCGCCGCGCGCCGCAACTGTCACAGCCCTGACTGATGCAATCCTGCTGGAGCTTGATGATGAAGGATTTAATCGAGTCTTAAAACACAGCTCCAGCGTTGCAATGGCCATGGTCGGCGAGATCAGCAATCGGCTTCGTCAGAACGACGAGATGGCCATCGAGGATTTGCGTCTGCGCGCATCTGAGCTGGCGGATGCTTATCAAAAACTCGCGGAGCAGGAACTGGCGCGGCGGGAATTCCTTTCAAATATCGCGCACGAATTACGAACCCCGTTAATGATCGCCAGCGGATATTTGCACGCGCTTAATAAGGGAGTCCTTACAAAAGAACAACTTGCAACTTCAATGGAGACGATCACGCGCAATGTGGATCAGATCGTCACGCTTACGAATGACATTATCTTCCTGCAAGAGATGGATCTGGTTCTGCCTGAATTCCAATCTGTGAACATGGTCGAAGTTGTTG